>NZ_QTMH01000019.1:0-90850 GCF_003603065.1 Bacteroides sp. AF20-13LB | reverse complement strand
GTCGCCGTTTTCAGAAGAAGCCTCCGTGTCTGATAAGGATACGGAGGCTTTGTTCGTTTATATACCTCCGGAACTGCTCCCCTTAATCCCTGTCATGCGTTGTTGCATACGTATTTTTCTGCTTCTTTTGTCATTCTTTTGTTATCATTACAGAACAAAGTTGGTGTAAAATGAGTTTTTTTTGGAAGAGCAAGAACTTTTCTTCCTTTCTTTCTATTCAATATCAAATGGATTTTTGTAAATTTGGCGTGAATCTAATAGGAAGGGAAAAAATCACGCAATTAATATTGTAATATAAATCATATAATAACTCCTGCAAATATGGAAAACAAGATTCAAGAGCTGACCGATAAGATCTACCGCGAAGGCGTAGAGAAAGGAAACGAAGAGGCACAGAAACTTATCGCAAAAGCTCAGGAAGAAGCCAAGAGAATTATAGAGGATGCTCACAAGGAAGCGGATTCTATCGTGGCTACCGCTCATAAGTCTGCCGATGAACTGGCAGAGAATACAAAATCTGAATTAAAGTTGTTTGCCGGTCAGGCTGTGAATGCTCTGAAGTCCGAAATCGCTACGTTGGTGACGGACAACATTGTGAATGCCGATGTAAAGGCATTTGCTGCAAACAAGGATTATCTTAATGCCTTCATCGTTGCATTGGCGTCCAAATGGAGTGTGAACGAACCAATCGTTATCTCTACTGCCGATGCGGAAGGCTTGACAAAATATTTCGCAGCGAAGGCGAAAGACCTGCTGGACAAGGGTGTGAAGATTGAGCAAGTGAATGGCATCAAAACCTTGTTCTCCGTATCGCCTGCCGATGGTTCGTACAAGGTGAACTTTGGCGAAGAAGAATTTATGAATTACTTCAAGGAATTCCTGCGTCCGCAATTAGTGGAAATGCTGTTCTAAAAACTCCCACAGGATTATGAGTAAATACTATTACTTGGTAGCCGGTTTGCCTGAACTTACTCTGGAAGACAGTAAACTGAGCTATACAGTAGCCGATTTCAAGACGGAACTATATCCTGCCTTGTCGGAAGATGATAAAAAGTTGATAGATTTGTTTTATCTGAAATTCGATAATGCGAATGTCTTGAAACTATTGAAGGATAAGGATGCTGCCATCGACCCGCGCGGAAACTATTCGTCGGAGGAACTGGTGGAATATATCTCACAACTGAAGGATGGCGACGAAGTCTCTGACAGTGTATTCCCATCTTATCTCTCTACGTTCATTTCCGAATACTTCAGCCTGCCTGCCGAGGACGGTTTCTTGTATGAAGACCGCCTGGCAGCGCTCTATTACGCCTATGCTATGGAATCCAGGAATCAGTTTGTGTCTTCCTGGTTTGGCTTCAACCTCACTCTCAATAATATATTGGTGGCGCTCACAGCACGTAAGTTCAAGCTGGACATTGCTCCGCTGATTGTGGGTGATACGGAAGTGTGCGAGGCTCTGCGTACTTCCAATGCCCGTGACTTCGGTCTGGGTACTGAGGTGGATTATCTGGAGCAGCTGGTGAAAATCAGTGAGACGGAGGAACTGGTGGACCGGGAAAAGAAACTGGACCAGCTTCGCTGGGACTGGATGGAGGAGGCCACATTCTTCGATTACTTTACCGTGGAACGTCTGTTTGTCTTCCTGCTACAGCTGGAGATGATAGAACGGTGGATTTCGTTGGATAAAGAGAAGGGTAACCAACTGTTCCGCAGCATTATCGCTGCCTTGAAAGACGAGGTGCAGATACCCGCAGAATTCAGATAAAATAAACAACTAAAAATATATGGCAACAAAAGGAACTGTTAGTGGCGTAATAGCCAACATGGTGACCCTCGTCGTCGACGGACCGGTAGCGCAGAATGAGATTTGTTATATCTCGACCGGAGGAGACAAGTTGATGGCGGAGGTGATTAAGGTAGTAGGTACCCAGGTCTACGTGCAGGTATTTGAGAGTACCCGCGGACTGAAAGTGGGGGCCGAAGCTGCGTTTACCGGACATATGCTCGAAGTAACACTGGGGCCCGGTATGCTTTCGAAAAACTACGACGGTCTGCAAAACGACCTCGATAAGATGGACGGTGTTTTCTTGAAACGCGGGCAATATACCTATCCGCTGGATAAAGGAAGCAAATGGCATTTTGTGCCTTTGGCAAAGGTGGGCGACCAAGTGGAAGCCGCTGCCTGGCTGGGACAAGTGGACGAAAACTTCCAACCTCTGAAAATCATGGTGCCTTTTGAACAGAAAGGTGTGTGCACCGTGAAATCAATTGCAAAGGAAGGTGATTACAGCATTGAGGATACCATTGCAGTGCTGACGGATAGCGAAGGTAATGACATCCGGGTGAACATGATACAGAAATGGCCCGTGAAGCGCGCCATGACCAACTATAAGGAAAAACCGCGTCCTTTCAAATTGCTGGAAACCGGTGTGCGTGTAATCGACACCGTAAACCCGATTGTGGAAGGTGGTACGGGTTTTATCCCCGGTCCGTTCGGTACTGGAAAAACGGTGCTTCAGCATGCCATTTCAAAACAAGCGGAAGCGGACATCGTAATCATCGCTGCCTGCGGTGAGCGTGCCAACGAGGTTGTGGAAATCTTTACAGAATTCCCCGAATTGGTTGACCCGCATACGGGACGGAAGCTGATGGAACGTACGATTATCATTGCCAATACTTCGAACATGCCGGTGGCTGCCCGTGAGGCATCTGTCTACACGGCTATGACGATTGCAGAATACTACCGAAGCATGGGATTGAAGGTACTGCTGATGGCGGACTCCACTTCACGTTGGGCGCAGGCATTGCGCGAGATGTCCAACCGTATGGAGGAGTTGCCCGGTCCCGATGCCTTCCCGATGGACTTGTCCTCCATCATCTCCAACTTCTACGGCCGTGCGGGTTATGTGAAGCTGAACAACGGCGAGTCCGGTTCCATTACTTTCATCGGTACGGTATCGCCTGCCGGTGGTAACTTGAAGGAGCCGGTAACCGAGAATACGAAGAAGGTGGCACGCTGCTTCTATGCCCTTGAGCAAGACCGTGCCGACAAGAAGCGTTATCCTGCCGTAAACCCGATTGACTCGTATTCCAAATATATAGAATACCCTGAATTTGAAGAGTATATCACCAAGCACATCAACGGTGAGTGGATTGGCAAGGTGAATGAAATCAAGACCCGTTTGCAGCGTGGTAAGGAGATTGCCGAGCAAATCAACATCTTGGGTGACGACGGTGTGCCCGTAGAGTATCACGTGACTTTCTGGAAATCGGAATTGATTGACTTCGTTATTCTGCAGCAGGATGCCTTTGATGAAATTGATGCCGTGACCCCGATGGAGCGTCAGGAGGAGATTCTGAATATGGTAATAGAAATCTGTCATACAGAATTTGAGTTCGACAACTTCAACGAAGTAATGGATTACTTCAAGAAAATGATTAACATCTGTAAGCAGATGAACTACTCGAAGTTTAAGTCGGAAGAATACGACAAGTTCCATAAGCAGTTGCAGGAACTGGTTGAGGAACGTAAAGCCTAAGGATGTACTATGTGACTATTTACAATTTACTATTTGCCTTGCGGATGCAGGTGTACGGAGGTTGTAGATAGGAAAATAGTAGAATAGGATGGCAGAGATTTAAATAGTAAATAGTAAATTGCTAAATTGTAAATAAATAGATGGCAACAAAAGCATTTCAAAAAATATATACCAAGATTACTCAGATTACGAAAGCTACGTGTTCGCTGAAGGCAACCGGAGTGGGGTATGACGAGTTGGCGACCGTAAACGGCAAGCTGGCCCAGGTGGTGAAGATTGCCGGCGACGAAGTGACTTTGCAGGTGTTTGAGGGTACGGAAGGTATTCCCACCAATGCAGAGGTAGTATTCTTGGGCAAGGCTCCTACAATCAAAGTGAGCGAGCAGCTTGCCGGACGCTTCTTCAACGCCTTTGGCGACCCCATCGACGGTGGTCCGGCCATTGAAGGCGAGGAGGTGGAAATTGGCGGTCCATCCGTGAATCCGGTGCGCCGTAAGCAGCCCTCGGAACTGATTGCAACCGGTATTGCAGGTATCGACTTGAACAATACGCTGGTGTCCGGACAGAAGATTCCGTTCTTTGCCGACCCCGACCAGCCCTTCAACCAGGTGATGGCGAATGTGGCTCTGCGTGCGGAGACTGACAAGATTATCCTTGGCGGTATGGGTATGACGAACGATGATTACCTTTACTTCAAGAACGTATTCTCCAATGCCGGTGCGCTCGACCGTATCGTCAGCTTTATGAATACCACCGAGAATCCTCCGGTAGAGCGTCTGCTGATTCCGGATATGGCACTGACGGCGGCCGAGTATTTTGCTGTAAACAATAATGAAAAGGTGCTGGTGCTGCTGACGGATATGACTTCCTACGCCGATGCGCTCGCCATCGTGTCCAACCGTATGGACCAGATTCCTTCGAAGGACTCCATGCCGGGTTCCCTTTATTCGGACTTGGCGAAGATATACGAAAAGGCGGTGCAGTTCCCAAGCGGCGGTTCCATCACGATTATTGCGGTGACGACTCTGTCCGGTGGCGACATTACGCATGCCGTGCCCGACAATACGGGTTATATCACGGAAGGCCAGTTGTTCCTCCGTCGTGACAGCGACATCGGTAAGGTTATCGTTGACCCGTTCCGTTCCTTGTCCCGTCTGAAACAGCTTGTTACGGGCAAAAAGACACGTAAGGACCATCCGCAGGTGATGAATGCCGCCGTACGTCTGTACGCCGATGCCGCCAACGCCAAAACCAAGCTTGAAAACGGTTTCGACCTGACGAACTACGACGAACGTACCCTTGCCTTTGCCAAGGACTACTCCAACCAGCTACTGGCCATCGATGTCAACCTCGATACCACAGAGATGCTCGATGTGGCATGGAGTCTGTTCGGCAAGTATTTCCGTCCGGAAGAGGTGAATATCAAGAAAGAGCTTGTGGACCAGTTCTGGCCGAAAGCAAACTAAATAAATGTACGATTAGACGATTTACGGTTTACGATTGATATTACTGAAATTGTAAATCTGTAAATTGAGAAATTGAGTAGCTTCAGTCGTCTAATCGTAAATCGTTAAATCGTAAATAAAATGGCTATTAAGTTTCAATATAACAAAACCTCGCTTCAGCAACTCGAAAAGCAACTGAAGGTGCGCGTGCGTACACTCCCCATTATTAAGAATAAGGAGAGTGCCCTGCGTATGGAAGTGAAGCGCTGCAAGGGAGACGCTGCCGCGTTGGACGCGAGGTTGGAAAAGGAAATCCAAGCTTACGAAGCCATGTTCGCCCTTTGGAATGAGTTCGACGCTTCATTGATAAAGGTCAGCGATGTTCATCTCGGTGTAAAGAAGATTGCCGGTGTACGGGTGCCGTTGCTCGAGAATGTAGATTTCGAGATACGCCCTTACAGCTTGTTCAATGCGCCCAAATGGTATGCAGACGGGCTGCATTTGCTTAAGTCACTGGCACATACTGCCATCGAGCGTGAATTTACTGTTGCCAAGTTGAACTTGTTGGAACATGCGCGTAAAAAGACCACCCAGAAGGTGAATCTTTTTGAGAAAGTACAGATTCCGGGTTATCAGGATGCTCTGCGCAAAATCAAGCGGTTTATGGAAGACGAGGAGAACCTTTCCAAGTCATCGCAGAAAATCATGAAATCCCATCAGGAGAAAAGGAAGGAGGCAGAGGCATGATTACGAAAATGAAGAAGCTCACGTTCCTTGTGTATCATAAGGAGTACGAAGCATTTCTGGCACAAATCCGGGAACTGGGCGTGGTGCACGTTGTGGAAAGGCAGTGCGGCGAGATGGACGACACCTTGCAGCAATTCATGCAGAAGCGTACGCTCTACAAGAATATGCTTCAGAGCATGCACACCCTGGCAGACAAACAGCCGGAAGAAAAGGTGCATAAAGAGTTGTCGGCCGATGCTCTGGTGAAATTCTACGAGGACTTGCAGGCGCGGATACAAGACTTGAACCAGCAGATTCCCGCCATCGACAAGGATGTGGTGCAGATGGAAGTCTGGGGCGATTTCGATTGGAGAGCCATCCGCAAGCTGGAAGATGCTGGTTGGTTCGTGCAGTTCTATACCTGCCCGGAGAAAGACTATAACGAAGCGTGGGCAGAGGACTACAATGCCATCGTGGTGAAAGAGAACGGCGGACATCTTTATTTCGTGACCGTCACTCCCCAACCGGTAGAACTGGATGTGGAACCGCTCCGTCTACCTTCACTCAGCCTCTCCGAACTGAGCCGGAAGAAAGCCGATACGGAAGAGGCCCTTGTGCAGGCACATGCCGGATTGAAAGAATTCTGCAAAGCGAATTACTGCACGTTGGAGAAGTACAACCTACAGCTCCAGGAAGAGATAGACCTGCTGAAAGTCAAGCTGAACAGCGAACATATGGCAGAAGGTGCCGTAGTGTTGATGGAAGGCTGGATTCCCGAAGACTGCGAGGCGGATGTGAGGAAACTTCTCGATGAAAGCGGCACTTATTATGAGATAAGGGCTGCCAAGCGCGAGGACAATGCTCCCATCAAGCTGAAAAACAACGCCTATACACGCATGTACGAAGTGCTTACCAAAATGTACGGTATGCCCGAATATGCCGAGTTCGACCCGACACCGATACTTGCGCCATTCTTCTCGCTCTTCTTTGCTTTCTGTATGGGAGATGCGGGCTACGGTCTGGTACTGATTGCACTCGGGTTCATTTTGAAAAGGAAGATGTCCAAGTCCATGAAAGGCATGATGAACCTGGTGATTACGTTGGGTATATTTACGTCCGTCATCGGTGCCATATTGGGAACCTTCTTCGGTGTAAGCCTCTTTGACCTGGAGATACCCGCCAAACTGAAGGAATTCATGATTGTGGGTAAGATAGGTGAGACTACCTATGACAAGCAAATGCTGCTGGCGTTGATTATCGGTGCGGTGCACATCTGCATTGCCATGACGGTGAAGGCCGTGGGACAGACCGTTCGTTTCGGCTTCAAGGAGTCGCTCAGTGCTTGGGGATGGCTGTTGCTGGTGGTGGGATTTATCTGCACCGGCGGACTTTCCTTCTTCAAAATAATTTCGGAAGACGTGTCTACGTGGGCATTTATCGTGATTGGCGGTGTTTCTGCCATCGGTATCTACCTGCTGAACAATATCCACCGGAATGTATTTGTCAACATCGGTGCCGGAGTATGGGATACCTATAACATGGCAACCGGATTGATGGGCGATATACTTTCCTACATCCGTCTCTATGCCCTCGGCTTGGCAGGCGGTATGCTTGGAGGCGTGTTCAACCAGCTTGCCTTCATGGTGAACGATGCTGCAGGTCCGGCCCTGGGATGGCTGTTCTGCGGTCTGATACTGATATTCGGGCATACGCTGAACATTGCCATGTCTTGTCTGAGTGCCTTTGTACACCCGCTCCGTCTGACATTTGTGGAATACTTCAAGAATTCCGGTTACGAAGGTAAGGGCGAAGCCTATAAACCTTTTACAGTAGTAAAGAAATAAACAAATTAAAAAACAAATAAAAATAGAAACATTATGAATGAAATTTTAGGTTATCTCGGTCTGGGCCTGATGTTGGCCCTTGCAGGAATTGGCAGTTGCTTCGGTACAACTATCGCCGGTAGTGCGGCAGAAGGTGCGTTGAAGAAAGACCCTTCCAAGTCAGCAAGTTATATGATTTTGTCGGCCCTTCCGGCTACGCAGGGACTTTACGGCTTCGTGGCTTTCCTGATGTCCATGGGCAGGGATTTTGCTACGGACGGCCCTTTGATGCTGGGCATCGGACTGGGTGTGGGGCTGGTATGCCTGTTCTCCGCTATCCGTCAGGGACAGATTTGTGCTAGCGGTATTGTGGGTATTTCCCAGGGACACGACGTACAGACCAATACAATGATTTACGCCGCGCTTCCTGAATTCTACGCTATTTTGGCGCTGGTAGCTGCATTGATGGTATAATCCGGATTATAAGAAAATAAACCCCAGGGATTTACAATTGAAATCCCTGGGGTTTTTTGTTTAAATTCCTGGGGCTTCAACTGAAAACTCCAGGAATTCTTTTTTGAAACTTCGGGAATTTTAGACGAAAAATGCATGGATGGGCGAGCCAATGGGGCTTTTGTGGCTAAACTATGACATTCCGCAAACGATTGTTTATGCATATTTAATCAGTTTTTTCGATTAAAAGGCTATTTTTCAAAGAATAATACGTACTTTTGCAGCCGTAATTAAGATAAAGAGATTATAACATAATATGACTAAAGAACTACTTACCCCCGATTACATCTTCGAAGCGAGTTGGGAAGTGTGTAATAAAGTAGGCGGTATCTATACAGTTTTGTCTACAAGGGCAAATACTTTACAGACTAAATTTCGCGATAGATTATTCTTTATAGGGCCGGATTTCTGGCAGGGAAAAGAGAACCCTTTGTTCATTGAGTCTGATAACCTTTGTGCAGCGTGGAAAAAACATGCAGCGTTGAAAGACAATCTTTCCGTCCGCGTAGGTCGCTGGAACATTCCGGGAGAACCTATTGTTATATTGGTTGATTTCCAACCGTTCTTTGCAGAAAAAAATGAGATTTATACAGAAATGTGGAACCGCTATCAGGTGGATTCACTGCATGGATATGGTGATTATGACGAAGCATCCATGTTTGCTTTCGCTACCGGCAAGGTGATAGAGAGCTTCTATCGCTATAATTTGACGGAAACGGACAAAGTGGTGTTCCAGGCACACGAGTGGATGACCGGCATGGCCGCCCTCTATCTTCAGTCTGCCGTTCCCGAGATAGGGACTATCTTCACCACCCATGCCACGTCCATCGGCCGCTCCATAGCTGGCAACAACAAGCCGCTTTACGATTATCTTTTCGCCTACAACGGCGACCAGATGGCGGAGGAGCTGAACATGCAGTCCAAACATTCCATTGAAAAGCAGACGGCCCACTATGTGGACTGTTTCACCACTGTGAGCGAAATCACAAACAACGAATGCAGGGAATTGCTTGACAAGCCTGCGGATGTTGTGCTGATGAACGGTTTTGAAGATGATTTTGTACCGAAAGGCGCCACCTTTACCGGCAAGCGCAAACGTGCCCGTTCCACCATGCTGCGTGTGGCAAACTGCCTGCTGGGTGAGGACTTGGGCGACGATACGCTGATTATCGGTACCAGCGGACGCTATGAGTTCAAAAATAAGGGTATCGATGTGTTCCTGGAATCATTGAACCGGCTGAACCGCGATAAAGATTTAAAGAAGAAAGTATTGGCGTTTGTCAACGTGCCCAGCTGGGTGGGAGACCCCCGCGAGGACTTGCAGAAGCGCTTGAAGAGCAAAGATAAGTTCACCGAACCGTTGCAGTGTCCTTTCATCACCCACTGGCTGCACAATATGACGCACGACCAGGTGCTGGATATGCTGAAATACCTCGGTATGGGCAATCGTCCCGAAGATAAGGTGAAAGTAATTTTTGTACCTTGCTATCAGGATGGTCACGATGGCATCCTCAACAAGCATTATTATGACTTGATTTTAGGCGAGGACCTCAGTGTCTATCCGTCCTATTATGAACCGTGGGGATATACCCCGCTGGAGAGCGTGGCTTTCCGGGTGCCTACCATCACCACCGACCTTGCCGGTTTCGGACTTTGGGTGAACAGCCTGAAAAACCAGCATGGCATAAACGACGGAGTGGAAGTGCTGCACCGTTCGGACTATAACTATTCCGAAGTGGCAGACGGCATCAAGGACACCGTAGCCTTGTTCTCTACCAAGACGGAAGCCGAAATCAAGGAAATACGCAAGCGTGCAGGCCAGGTGGCAGAGCAGGCTTTGTGGAAGCACTTTATACAATATTATTACGAGGCTTACGACATTGCACTGCGCAATGCCATGAAGCGTCAACTAAAATAAAAGAATTATTAATCAATTAGTTATCATACAATGAAGATTAAAGTTAGTAATGTAAACACTCCTAACTGGAAAGATGTGAATGTGAAATCGCACATTCCCGCCGAACTGGAGAAACTGTCTGAACTGGCACATAACATCTGGTGGGCATGGAATTATGAAGCCACCGAACTGTTCAGAGACCTTGACCCTGCTCTCTGGAAAGAAGTGGGACAGAACCCCGTACTTCTGCTGGAACGTATGAGTTATGCTAAACTCGAGGCACTCGCAAATGACAAAGTTATTCTGCGCAGAATGGATGACGTATACTCCAAGTTCCGCACATACATGGATGTGAAGCCTGACAGCAAGCGCCCGTCCGTGGCTTATTTCAGTATGGAGTATGGTTTGAGCCATGTACTTAAGATATATTCCGGCGGTCTGGGTGTACTTGCCGGTGACTACCTGAAAGAAGCTTCCGATAGCAACGCCGACTTGTGTGCAATCGGTTTCCTGTACCGCTACGGTTACTTTACACAAACATTGTCTATGGACGGCCAGCAGATTGCCAATTACGAGGCACAGAACTTTGGCCAGTTGCCCATCGACCGTGTATTGGATGAGAAGGGCGAGCAGATGGTAGTGGATGTTCCTTATCTGGACTACTACGTGCATGCTTATGTGTGGAGAGTGAACGTTGGACGTATCTCTCTCTATCTGCTTGATACTGACAATGAAATGAACAGCGAGTTCGACCGTTCCATCACTCACCAGCTGTATGGCGGTGACTGGGAAAACCGCTTGAAGCAGGAAATCCTGCTCGGTATCGGTGGTATTCTGACGCTGAAGAAGCTGGGCATCAAGAAAGATATCTATCACTGCAACGAAGGACATGCTGCTTTAATCAACGTACAGCGCATCTGTGACTACGTGGCCGAAGGTCTGACTTACGACCAGGCTATCGAGCTGGTACGTGCTTCTTCTCTCTATACTGTACATACTCCGGTTCCTGCCGGTCACGACTACTTCGACGAAGGCCTTTTCGGCAAGTACATGGGCGGCTATCCTTCAAGAATGGGTATCAGCTGGGACGACCTGATGGACCTCGGACGTAACAATCCGGGCGACAAGGGTGAACGTTTCTGTATGTCTGTATTCGCTTGCAACACTTCTCAGGAGGTGAACGGTGTGAGCTGGCTGCACGGAAAGGTTTCCCAGGAGATGTTCGCTTCCATCTGGAAGGGTTACTTCCCCGAAGAAAGCCATGTGGGCTACGTTACCAACGGTGTACACTTCCCCACTTGGAGCGCTACGGAGTGGAAACATCTCTATGCTGCGCATTTTGATGAGAACTTCCTCTACGACCAGTCCAACCCCAAGATTTGGGAGGCTATCTATAACGTGTCCGACGAAGAAATCTGGAAGACGCGCATGGTGATGAAGAACAAACTGATTGACTATGTTCGCAAGCAATACCGTGAAACTTGGTTGAAGAACCAGGGTGACCCTTCACGCATCGTTTCCCTGCTGGACAAAATCAATCCGAACGCTCTGCTGATAGGTTTCGGACGCCGTTTCGCTACCTACAAGCGTGCACACTTGCTGTTCACCGACCTCGACCGTCTGGCCAAGATTGTGAACAACCCCGACTATCCGGTACAGTTCCTCTTTACCGGTAAGGCTCACCCGCACGATGGTGCCGGCCAGGGCTTGATTAAGAGAATCATCGAGATTTCCCGTCGTCCGGAGTTCCTGGGCAAGATTATCTTCCTGGAAAATTATGACATGCAGTTGGCACGTCGCCTCGTTTCAGGTGTGGATATCTGGCTGAACACTCCGACACGTCCGCTCGAAGCATCCGGTACTTCCGGCGAAAAGGCGTTGATGAACGGTGTTGTAAACTTCTCCGTACTCGACGGCTGGTGGTTGGAAGGCTATCGTGAAGGTGCCGGTTGGGCATTGACCGAAAAGCGTACTTACCAGAACCAGGAACATCAGGACCAGCTCGATGCCGCTACTATCTACAGCATTCTTGAGCAAGAAATTCTGCCGTTGTTCTATGCACGCAACAAGAAGGGATATTCTGAAGGTTGGGTGAAGACTATCAAGAACTCCATCGCACAGATTGCTCCCCACTATACAATGAAGCGTCAGCTGGATGACTATTACGACAAGTTCTACATCAAGGAGGCCAAACGTTTCAAGATGCTGGCTGCCGACGGTTGTGCCAAGGCTAAGGAAATAGCTGCTTGGAAGGAAGAAGTTGCCGAGAAGTGGGACAGCATTGAAGTGGTGTCTTGCGAAAAGACCGAAGACCTGGTGAAAGGCTCCATCGAGAGCGGTAAGGAATACACCATTACTTACGTTATCGACGAGAAGGGCTTGAACGATGCTATCGGTCTGGAACTGGTGACTACTTATACGGCTCAGGATGGCAAACAGCATGTTTACTCCGTAGAACCGTTCAATGTAGTGAAGAAAGAAGGTAACCTTTATACTTTCCAAGCTAAGCACAAGATGGAAAATGCGGGTAGCTTCAAGGTTTCTTACCGTATGTTCCCGAAGAATGCAGACCTGCCTCACCGTCAGGACTTCTGCTACGTTCGCTGGTTCGTATAAGAGCATAAAAAAGATAATGTGCCTGCGGATATGGCAGAACACATTATCTGTTCAGATAAAAGATATCATCTGCATGATGCAGGCAGACCATCCGTTTAAAGTAAACGGATGGTCTGTTTCTTTTCTAGAGCTTGCTTTTTATTTCGGCTGTCCAGGCGTCAATGCGTTCGGCGGTTTTGTTACTTTCGTTCACTTCGTCGAGGGGAAGTCCTACGAATGCACCGTCTACCACGGCGATGGAAGAGGAGAAGGAATACCCGTCCGTGCTGACTTTGTTGCCCAAGAAGGTACATCCGCTATCCTTCAGGTCCTCGTAGAGTACTCCGATGCCGTCGCAGAATGTGTCGCAGTAGGATTCGGAGTCACCGCAACCGAATAGGGCTACGAACTTCATGGAAAGGTCGGCGCTCTTCAGTACTTTTACACCGTCATACCAGTCGTCCTGCAGTTCGCCGTCTCCCCAAGTGGAGGTACCTAGAACCAGCACTTCATATTCCTTGATTTTATCGGCGGTCATCTTGTCAACACTATGTACGTCGGTGGAGGAAACTCCCAAATTTTCGGCTATCTGGTTAGCCAACTCTTCGCAGGTTCCGGTACTGGAACCATAAAAAACACCAGTCTTTTTCATTGTAAATAAAGTGATTAAATTGTTTGCTGCAAAGTAAAGGCTTTGCCGGAGAACGTGAAATACCTACATGTAGGGCTTTTAGTGTTGTGCCGCTCCCCATTTCGGGTTAGCTTGTGGCGTGGTTTATAGAGGTCGCGGCTACCTACTAATTGGGATGGCAGACTCTCTTTTTGATGAAAAGTAGGTATTGCCGGATTGTTAAAAATGAAGGACATTTGTACCGGTAATAATAGACAAGTGTTTATGGTTAGATTCGTACATTCCACTCATTCGCAATTCCATCCTTCCGTGGCTGGTAAGTGGCTGGTGTGGGGGACTTTGATGATGCTTCTTGCGGGGGTGGCTATCATTGTTTTTTCGGTATTCTCGCATGATGCACTCGATGCGTGCTGTAATTGCATAATCTGTACTTTCAACCGTGTCCCGAAGGAAGGGGAATATTTGTATAACCGCTACCTGCCGGTCATCAGCATGGTGTGGGTGGCGTTTCTGATACTTTTGGTATATGTGGTCCGCTATTGCATGAACAAGAGGAGGTAGCCGGGTGTTCTATAGGTAAAACTGAAAGGAGACTATATGAAAAAGATTGTTTTGCTTCGCCACGGCGAGAGTGCATGGAATAAGGAAAACCGCTTCACGGGGTGGACGGATGTTGATTTGACAGAGAAAGGCGTTGCTGAAGCTGTAAGGGCGGGTGAGCTGCTGGCAGAAAAGGGATTCCGCTTCAAGAAGGCGTATACTTCCTATCTGAAGCGTGCCGTGAAGACACTGGATTGTGTGCTGGACCGCCTCGACCAGGACTGGATTCCGGTGGAGAAATCGTGGAGGTTGAATGAGAAACACTACGGCCAGTTGCAAGGGCTGAACAAGGCAGAGACGGCTGCCAAGTACGGTGACGAGCAGGTGTTGGTATGGCGCCGGAGCTTTGATGTGGCTCCGCATGCATTGGCCGAGGATGACCCGCGTAATCCGCGTTTTGAGGACCGTTATCAAGAAGTGCCCGATGCCGAACTGCCCCGTACGGAGTCGTTGAAAGATACGATTGAGCGTATCATGCCTTACTGGAAATGTGTCATCTTCCCGAATCTGAAGACGGCCGACGAATTGCTGGTAGTGGCTCATGGCAATAGCCTGCGGGGTATTATCAAGCATCTGAAGCATATTTCGGACGATGAAATTGTGCATCTGAACCTGCCTACGGCGGTGCCCTACGTCTTTGAGTTTGACGATGAGCTGAACTTGACGAAAGACTATTTCTTGGGTGACCCCGAGGAGATAAAGAAATTGATGGAGGCTGTGGCCAATCAGGGAAAGAAGAAATGATTTTGGCGCGCGGAAGCGCGCTATTTCTTTATCCTCTCATCCCATGGAGCAGCGTCATGCTGAGCAGTACCCCGACCACTATACAGATGAGGATAAGGAACCAGTTCATGAGCCGTGCGCCCAGCTTGGTTTCCTTGTGCAAGTTCTGTTCAAAGTAGTTCTTGAAGAACAGATAGATGGCAGGCACAGTGGCGCTTGCCAGTAGCAGGTCTTCGGGAATCTTGTAGATGTAGACTTTGGAAAAGGCGATGAGCGCCCAGTGGCAAAGGAACAGAATGACGAGCAGGTTGACCCTGCGCGAGAAAGCCAGCAGCAGCCCGATGGTGAAAACTGCTACCGAGCAGGGCATCACGGTGGTGGTCATCATGGGAAATTCCATTCCGCGTGCCCACGAAAGGAGCGGGTAGAGGAAAGGCATTGCATAGAGTACCCCCACCAGTACCTTGTATTTCGGGTTGCGCTCGAACGGAGTGTAGCCGGTAAACAAATCCCATAGCCACAACACTGCAATCACTCCCCAGAAGATGGCGAGTATATGGTGGTGTCCGCGCGCTCCGCAATACATCATGTAGTACACGATGGATATCCACCCGTTCAGAAATACCATGTAGATTTTCATGGAGCGTTTTGCCCATAAGGTCGGTTTCCGGTAGAGTTGCGTGGTGAGCAGGATACCTGCTGCGGTGATGAGGAGCTGTGTCCACCAGGTGGCCTCGTTGTATTGTGCGATAGTATTCCAGAATATTTCCATTTGTGTCCATTAAAAAAACGGCTGCAAAGGTAGAGTTTTCTGCCGAAAGAATGAAATCGTTTTCTACATTTTGCCTATCTTTGTGCCTCCAAAAAAATAGGTAAAAAGATTCATGGATAAGACTTTGACTGAACAAGAGATTGCCCTGCTGCGCAGGAAACTCGATTTATTGCTTCGTACCGGACAGCTGCTGGTGGAGAGTGCGGCTGATACGAACCGTGTTGTTCGTAACCTGAACCGTGTTGCCGCCTATCTGGGGCTGCCGGAAGAAAAGCTCCACATCGACGTAAGTTATACCATGCTGGTGGTGAATGTGAGCGACGGCCTGCATTCGTTCTCCAAATTCCAGAAATGTGAAAAGCATGGCATCAACATGACTGCCATTTCCGAAATCAGCAAACTGTCCTGGCGGGCTATTGAGAATGACTATTCCCTCGACCAGTATGAGGAGGAACTGGAAAGAATCAAAAACAAGAAGCGGAACTATGTGCCATACGTTGTTGCCATCGGTGCCGGCTTTGCCTGCGGAGGTTTCTGCAAACTGTTCGGTGGTGACTGGATGGCGTTTCTGTTTACCTCTATCTGCGCTTTTGCCGGCTTCCGCGTCCGTGCCCGTTGCATGGAGTTCGGCATCAATCACTATATGAGTATTGCCATTGCCGCATTGATTTCTACCTGTCTGGCCTATGTGTCTTCGTTTGCCGGGCTCTCGGAAACTCCCTATCATCCGTTGTTGGCGTGTGCACTGTTCATCGTTCCGGGGGTGCCGCTGATAAACTTTGTGGATGATATGATTGACAATTATATCCAGGTGGGCATTGTGCGGGCTGTGAATACGGTGCTGATGGTCTGTGCAATGGCCTTCGGCATTGTAATAGCCATGCGCCTGCTGACGGTGGAGGATGTCGTGATTGACAAGAAGTTCAGCGAATTGAGTATGGTGCCTCATGACAGTTATCTGGTGTATGCCATTGCGGCGGCGATAGCTGCCATGGGATTTTCCATGATATTCAACATACAGCGGCGTTTGTTGTGGGTTGTTGCGGTGGGCGGCATCATTGCCGTTTGTACACGTAACTTTGTCAATTTCGAATTGGGTTACGGACCGGTGATAGGTTCGTTCATGGGCAGCATGGTTGTCAGCCTGATAGCCGTGAAGGCAGTGCATTGGTTCCATGTTCCCAATCACGTACTGACGATTCCTTCTGTCATCCCGATGATTCCGGGAGTGCTGATGTATCGTGCACTTTTTGGGCTTATCAATATGCACGGTGTGGTAGGCGAGGTGACGGCGGTTGTTTCCAACGGCATCACGGCTTCACTGATTATTCTCTGCATAGCGCTGGGAGTGGCGGTGCCCAATATCTTTGCCCGCCGGTATATTGCCAAGGATAGGCAGCGCTTTCTTCAGGAGGAGCTGCAGAAGCGCAGGGAAAGAGGGAAATTTATAGAATGGTGATATAGGTGGAGGGTGTCAAAAAACTCTTAACACTTTCTTTTAGGCGCGGATTACGCGGATTTCACGGATTTTGTTTATTGAATCCGTGTTATTCCGTGTAATTTGCGCCTGATATTATAACATTATAAAAGTGCTCATATATTTTTGAAAACTTTTCTTCTTTTTTAAATGCCCTTTTTCGGATTATAGTGGTAAATGACGGTTTCGCCTTTTTGCAGGGATGTTTGTACGTCAATCAGACGCTGGTTGCGGCTTCCCCGGAAATAGAGTTCCTCATCCCTCAGTTCTTTCTTGAATTTGCCGTCCACCAGTACGTCGATGTACTTCAGCAGTTGGGCTTGGCGCGGGTTGCGCAGTAGCTTTTCGAAAGTATAGCCCGTATAGCACCAGATGTTTTTCCGGCTCCGCTCCTTGATGGCATGTGCCAGTTGGGTGAATCCTTCCGGCTGGAACATCGGGTCTCCACCACTGAAGGTGACGTCTGCAAAGTTGTCGGCAAGGACTTTTTCCAGAATCTCTTCCGTACTCATCCAGTGCCCGCGGTTGATGTCCCACGACTCCGGATTGTGGCAACCGGGACAACCGTTGGGGCATCCGGCAGCATAAATGGCAGTCCGGAAGCCCGGACCGTCTACTGTGGTATCTTCTAAAATGTCGAGAATAGAAAGCATGAGTAGGGAATTAAAAATTAGAAATTAAACATCGCAGGTAGGAAGCTGAACATTAATCATTAAAAATTAAACGTCAACCATTAAAAATGAAGCTCCGCTTTGCACTGCGCAGCCCTTTAATTTTTAATTTTCAATTTTTAATTATGAACGACCCTGTCGTTCAACTCTGCCAGCTTGGCATTGTTCCAGCGGTCGGTTGTCCCCACCAGGTAGCCGGTGATGCGTTGCAGCTTGTCGATATGCTTGCTGCCGCACTTCGGGCATTCTTCCAGGTTTGGGGTGGAGTTTTCGTGGCCGCACTCCAGACAGCGGTTACGGTTGTGGTTTACCGAACCGTAGCCGATGTTGTATTGGTCCATCATGTCCACTACACGCATAATGACTTCCGGATTGTGGGTGGCGTCACCGTCTATCTCCACATAGAAGATGTGTCCGCCGCGGGTCAGCTCATGATAAGGAGCCTCCACTTCCGCTTTGTGGCGGGCGCTGCATTTGTAGTATACGGGCACGTGGTTGGAGTTGGTGTAGTAGTCACGGTCCGTAATGCCCGGCAGCGTGCCGAACTTCTTACGGTCGATGCGGGTGAACTTGCCCGACAGCCCTTCGGCAGGAGTGGCAAGCACGCTGTAGTTGTGCTGGTATTGCTCCGAGAACTGGTTGGCACGGTCGCGCATATAGGTCACGATTTTCAGTCCCAGCTCCTGGGCTTCGCCAGATTCGCCGTGATGTTTTCCGAGCAATGCCACGAGACATTCTGCCAATCCGATGAAACCGATTCCCAGTGTTCCCTGGTTGATGACGGAAGCAATCGTATCGTTCGGTTTCAGCTTCTCGCTGCCTATCCACAAGGCAGACATCAGTAGCGGGAACTGCTTGGCGAAGGCGGTCTTTTGAAACTCCATGCGCTCGTGCAGCTGGCGTGCGGTCACTTCGAGCATACTATCCAACTTGGCAAAGAACCGGGCGATGCGCTGTTCCTTGTCTTCGATGTTCATGCACTCAATGCCCAGACGGACGATGTTGATGGTAGAGAAAGAGATGTTGCCGCGTCCGATGGAGGTCTTCGGTCCGAAACGGTTTTCGAATACACGGGTGCGGCATCCCATGGTGGCAACTTCATGCTGGTAGCGTTTCGGGTCATCGGCTTTCCAGTCCTCGCTTTGGTTGAAGGTGGCGTCCAGGTTCAGGAAGTTCGGGAAGAAACGCCGTGCCGTCACCTTGCAGGCCAGTTGGTAGAGGTCGTAGTTGCGGTCTTCAGGCAGGTAGCTCACACCCCGTTTCTTTTTCCATATCTGGATGGGGAAGATGGCGGTTTCTCCGTTTCCTACCCCTTGATAGGTGCTTTTCAGCAGCTCGCGGATGATGCAGCGCCCCTCGGCAGAGGTGTCTGTGCCGTAGTTGATGGAGCTGAACACCACTTGGTTGCCGCCGCGTGAGTGGATGGTGTTCATGTTATGGATAAACGCCTCCATGGACTGGTGCACGCGCGATACGGTCTTGTTGACAGCATGCTGCACGATGCGGTCCTCGTCCGTCAGTCCGTCCAACGGCTGCAGCAGATAGTCGGCCAGTTCCTTCTGATAGAGATGGGAATAGTCTTTTCCATTCAGTTCTTCCAGGTTCTTGACTTCCTCGATGAAGCTGTTGCGCACGTAGGGGGCAAGGTAGAAATCGAATGCAGGGATGGCTTGTCCGCCGTGCATCTCGTTCTGGGCTGTTTCCAGCGAGATGCATCCCAGGATACTGGCAGTCTCGATGCGTTTGGCCGGGCGCGATTCGCCGTGTCCGGCAGAGAAGCCGTATTTCAGAATATGGTCCAGCGGATGTTGCACGCATGTCAGGCTCTTGGTGGGATAATAATCCTTGTCATGGATGTGCAGATAGTTCTGGGTGACGGCATCCAGCACTTCTTCACTCAGCAGATAGTCGTCCACAAAAGGCTTGGTGGTTTCGCTGGCAAACTTCATCATCATGCCCGCCGGGGTATCGGCATTCATGTTGGCATTTTCGCGTGTGATGTCGTTGGACTTGATGTTGATAATTTCCAGGAACATGTCGCGCGTCTTTGCCTTGCGGGCAATGCTTCGCTGGTTGCGGTAGGCGATGTATTTCTGGGCAACGTCCTTGCGGCTGCTCTTCATCAGCTCCACTTCCACCAAATCCTGGATGGCTTCCACCGTCATCTGCGAATCTCCCTTGAAAGAGATGCGGTCCGTAATCTGGTGTATCAGTTGCAGGTCTTCCCCCTTGTCTGTATGCAACATGGCTTTGCGGATGGCCGTTGCTATTTTTTCTTCGTTGAATCCGACGACGCGCCCGTCGCGCTTGAGTACTGTCTGTATCATAACCTTTTATGCTTAAATGTGACTGTCTTTTTTAGTTTAATTGCGGAAACAAAGATATTATAGTTATTGATAGATTTTGCTTTTTGGAAAACTTTTTGTGATTTAAAAAGTGTTAATCTATTGATTGTTAATGATGTAATTGTTTAAAGTGGAAAACTTCTAATGAAAAATAACTTTTAAAGTTATTCATTACTGATTATTATTGCATGCATAAACATCATCTGATTTCGAAGTGTCAAATGAAGATAAATCTTTTGGGCAGATTGTGAATCTTCGATTTTTTTAGTTATATTTGCAACGAATTGGTTTATTTAAGGTTTTTAGTCCTTGATAATACTTCTTGTTGCCATTCGATTGTATTGCTTTGCTGCTCATGGTATTGGGGCAAAAGTATCATTATTATAATAATCAAAGAAAGGATGAACATGGCAAATGTATTTCCTCCGTTTAAAATTGATATAGCTGGGGCTTTTTGTGTACCTCGTGCATTGAAGGATGTCCGCGAGCAATATCAGAACGGGCAGGTGAGCCGGCAGATATTGCAGGCTGTTGAAGATGCGGAAGTGCGCAGTCTGGTGGAACGGCTGGAGCTGGGAGGCATGAAGGTTGTTTCCGATGGTGGTTTCCGAAGTCGCGATTTTTTGGAAAGCTGGGAGGGTATTTGTTCCAAAGACGGCCGGCCTTTCTCCGAAGGCTCTCCTTTGGAGATTACAGGACGGCTCAGTTTGCTACGGCATCCTATTCTGGAAGAATTCGCATTTCTTGATTCCATTGTGGACGGAGGGGTGATGAAAAAACAGCATATCCCTTCGCCGGCAGAGGTTATGACCCAGATTATTCAACGTGTGGAGCGGACTCAGATAGAAACCGTTTACTCCGACATCCGGCTTTTGACGGATGATATTGCTTCCTGCTACAAATTTTTGCTTACCAAACTTTATGATGCAGGCTGCCGCTACGTCCAGTTCGACGGGGTACATTCGGTGATAATGGAAGATACCATCCGGCTCAACAACCGAGTTTTGCGTGAGCGTCCTGCAGGGATGTATGTTGCATTCCATGCACCGACGGACATGCTGGTGCAACTGCATGGGGCCGATGCTTATTTCCTGAATTACGACTGTGGCGCGTGCGACCGTAACCGTCTGCTCTGGTTCATACACGAGAAGGAAGCGGTGTTCGGTTTCGTGCTGTCCCATTATCCTCAGGAAGACGAATTGGATGAATTGCAGGCAAAAACCGAAAGTGTATTGAACTATATTCCTTTGAAACGTTTCACTTTATGTCTGCCGGATGCCAATGCGCTTCTTTCGCCTTCGGAGGCCGATGAGGAGAAACAGTGGGAAACCGTAAGGTTGGGGATGGAAATGGCTGCGCGTATCTTCTCTTGAAAAACGCCGCATTCCATCATTCCGAATGCCACACTTCAGCAAGGGAAATGCCACACTTCACAGAGGCAAATGCCATTGATTGGGCCTCGTGAAGTGTGGCATTTCGATTGACGGAGTGTGGCACTCCTCTTTTAGTCTCCGGTGTGTCCGGTTTTATTATTTGACAGCTTCGGCTATCTTTTCCTGAAGCTCGTCACCGTGCAGTCCGCGTGCAAGGATAGTTCCTTCACCGTCAATCAACACAGTGTGGGGGATGCTGCTTACGGCATAAAGCTGTGCGCCTTCGCAGTTCCAGTATTTCAGGTCGGACATTTGCGGCCAAGTGATGTTCAGCTTCTTGATGGCTTCTTTCCATGCGTCGGCACTCTGGTCCAGAGATACGCCTACAATCTCGAAGTTCTTGTTCTTGTATTTGGCGTAAGCTTCCACCAGGTTGGGCATTTCGCGACGGCAGGGACCGCACCAGCTTGCCCAGAAGTCAACGAGGACAACTTTGCCCTTGCCTACGTAGTCGGACAGTTTTACGTTTTTTCCTTCCGGCGTCTGCATCTCGAAGTCTGTAAACTTCTGGCCTACGGCAGTGGCTTTCATCTTCTCAACGTTGCTTTTTATCTTGACGATGGCTTCGTCGTTGTCGTAAGCAGCAGGGATTTGGGGCATCAGCGGGTCGAGGTCTGCCACATCCATGTAGTAGTAGTTCTGCTTCAGCAGGAGTACACCCACCGGGTTGGTGATGTTCTTGTTGATGCCGGCTTTGATGGCGGATATCATGCTGTTTTCCAGATTTTCCATCTCTTTGCCTTTAGCCTCGCGTTGTTCGTCGGTCAGTGTGGTGTCCGACATGGATTCGTAGATGCTCATCATTTGTTTGTTCAGACCGTTGATTTGGGCTCTGATTTCCTGGTAGGCATCATTGTTGGCAGTACCGGTGGCAGAGTTGTTTTCCTGCGACAAGTTGATTTTAATCTTGCCGTTTTCCAGGAAGAAGTCGATGGCTGCGCCGTCTTTTCCTTCGGCTTTGTAGGAGATGTAGCGGTTGACAGCAGTATCTTGTGTACCCTTGAAGGTAAATGTTCCATCTTTGATGACAGCAGAGTCCAATTTTACGAATTGGCGTCCTTCCACGGTTTCCAGATATACGGTGTCGCCGTCGGCTGCACCCTCTACAGTTCCGGTTACGGTGTAACCGTTGTTTCCACTGTTACAAGCTGTAAATACAGCGGCTACAGCGAGCAGATAAGTAAACTTTTTCATTGTTTGTTTTTTTAATGAATGATTATAGCTGCAAATATAGTAATAAAAAATCCCCTCCGATATGAACCGGAGAGGATTTTTATAGTTTTAATCCCATTTTTAGCGATAACGCTGTGCTTACTATTATTCGGCAGCAGCTTCTTCAGCAGCAGGGGCTTCTTCGGCAGGAGCCTCTTCGGCCGGTGCTTCGGCAGCGGCTTTTGCAGCAGCTTCAGCAGCTTTCTTTTCAGCCAGTGCTTTTGCTTTTTCTTCGTTTATCTTCTTTTCAGCTTCCAGACGTGCTTTTGCTTCAGCTTTCTTAGCTTCGTCTTCCTTAGCCTTCAGAGCAGCCAAACCGCTTTGTTTGTTGTTCTTCCAGGCTTCGAACTTAGCATCAGCTTCAGCTTCGCCGAATGCGCCTTTCGCTACACCGCCCAGCAAGTGCTTCTTCATGTAAACACCTTCGCGAGAGAGGATGTTACGAACTGTGTCAGTAGGTTGTGCACCCTTCAACACCCAGTCAAGTGCGCGGTCGAACTTCAAATCTACTGTGGCAGGATTGGTGTTAGGATTGTAAGTACCAATCTTCTCAATAAATTTACCATCACGTGGTGCTCTTACGTCTGCAATAACGATAGAGTAGAAAGCGTAGCTTTTACGTCCATGTCTTTGCAATCTGATTTTTGTTGCCATTTAATTAAAATGTTTTTAGTTAATGATTTGAATTATGCTACTATCTCGTAATAGCGAGTGCAAAGGTAAGAAAAGATTTTGAGTTTTGAGTTATGAGTTATGAGTTATTTGTTGGCACGAGGGGTGTTTTTTTTTAAATGTTCACACAACGTCACCCATAACTCATCACTTGTCACTCATCCTTCTCCCGAGTATTTCCTGGGGTATCTCAGCAGAATGGCGAGTATGGCGCATGTTCCCATGCAGAAGGGGTAATACAGGTTTCCGATGATGCTGATGGGTGAAATGCCGGCAAGTCCGGAGGCTATCAGCATTTGCGCTCCGTAGGGGATGATTCCTTGCACGAGGCATGAGAAGGTGTCCAGTATGCTGGCTGTTTTCCGGCGGTCCAGGTGGAAGCGGAGGGCGATGTCCTTGGCTATGGGGCCGGTGGTGATGATGGCAATGGTGTTGTTGGCGGTACAGAGATTGGCGATGCTGACCAGGGCAGCGATGCTGAATTCGGCTCCCCGCTTGCCGCTGACGTGGCGGGTCAGCCGGGAGATGATGAAGTCGATGCCGCCGTTGTAGCGGATGGTTTCGAGCATGCCTCCGGCCAGCAGGGTGATGATGATGAGCTCGCCCATGCCGGTGATGCCCGTTCCCATGGCTCCGAACCAGTCGAAGAAGGCGGTGCCGGTATAGATACCGATAATTCCAGTAGAGAGGATGCCCAGCAGCAGTACCAGCATGACATTGACGCCTGCTACGGCCGTACCCAGTACGATGAGGTAGGGGATTACTTTTATCCACTCGATGGTCTGTACTTGTGGTGGGGCAGAGACGGACAGTCCTTGAAAGATATAGATGCCCAGTATGATAAGTGCTGCCGGTACCACAATCATAAAGTTGACGCGGAACTTGTCCCTCATCACGCAGTCCTGCGTCTTGGTCGATGCAATGGTGGTGTCGGATATGAAGGAAAGATTGTCTCCGAAGAACGAGCCTCCCACCACGATGGCAACCATGTAGGGCAGGTCGATGCCCGTCTTTTCCGCCAGCCCCACGGCTACAGGAGTCAGTGCGACGATAGTTCCTACGCTTGTTCCTATCGAGAGGGAGATGAAGCAGGCGGCAATGAAGATGCCCGCCAGCAGCAGGTTGTCCGGTAGTATATGCAGGGTCAGATTTACGGTTGCATCAATGGCGCCCATCTGCTTGGCGCTTTGGGCGAATGCTCCTGCAAGGATGAATATCCATACCATCAGCATGATGTTCTTGTTGCTGGCGCCTACGGAAAACTGATAGATGCGCTGTTCCAGATTCAGGCCGCGCGTGATGGCGATGGCATAGCAGGACGAGGCGAGGAAGGCTACCGTGATGGGGACTTTATAGAAGTCGTTCACCAGGAGCGAGGTCACCAGATAGAGGCAAAGGAACACCGCCAACGGGCTGAGTGCCCACCAGCCGCCTTTGGTTTTAGGGGTTGTATCGGTTGTTGCTGACATAGTTGTATTGTTTGGTTGAGATTAATGTTTCACCACAGATTTCTATCTTTCAATCAATTCCATGTTAATCGGTATTATCTGTGGTGAAATCAATTCCGCCGCAAAGGTAACAAAAACAAAGGGCGGCACAAAATGGTTTTGTCCCGCCCTCCATCTATCAGCCCTTAATTTTCAATTTACAAAGTTACTCCGGTCTTGAAGATGGCTATTTCCTTGTAGCCTTTCTTTTCGTTGTTCACGAATTCACCGCTTGCTACTTTGATGATATACTCGATGAAGCGTTCGCAGGTTTTCTTCATCGGTTCATTCTCGACGATAACTCCGGCGTTGAAGTCTATCCAGCCCGGCTTGTTCTTTGCCAAAGTGGAGTTGGTGGAAATCTTCATGGTCGGCACATAGGTTCCGAAGGGCGTTCCGCGTCCTGTGGTGAACAGCACCATGTGGCATCCGCAAGAGGCAAGGGCAGTGGCGGCTACAAGGTCGTTTCCCGGAGCAGACAGCAGGTTCAGTCCCTTTACTTTCAGGCGTTCGCCATACGGAAGTACCCCTTCCACGTAGCTTGTGCCGCATTTCTGTGTGCATCCCAAGGCTTTGTCCTCCAATGTCGAGATGCCTCCCACCTTATTTCCCGGAGACGGATTTTCGCCTACCGGTTCACCGTGGGAGAGGAAATATTCCTTGAAGTCATTAATCAGCTTCACCGTGTCCTCAAACAGCTCTTTGGTGCGGCAGCGGTTCATCAGGATAGTTTCTGCACCGAACATTTCCGGCACTTCCGTCAGTACGCTGGTGCCGCCTTGTGCTACCAGGAAGTCGGAGAACATGCCCAGTAGCGGATTGGCGGTGATGCCGGAGAAACCGTCCGAACCGCCACACTTCAGGCCTACACGCAGTTCGCTTAAGGGAATATCCTCGCGCTGGTCCTGGATGGCTTTGGCATAGAGCTCGCGCAGCAGTTCCATTCCTTCTTCGTATTCATCGCCCACTTTCTGGGTCACCATAAACTTTACGCGCTCCTGGTCATAGTCTCCCAGGAACTCGCGGAACACATCCGGCTGGTTATTCTCGCAACCCAGGCCTACCACGAGTACGGCTCCCGCATTGGGATGCAACACCATGTCGCGGAGGATTTTCTTTGTATTCTCGTGGTCGTCGCCCAACTGGGAGCAGCCGTAATTATGGGGATAAGCCATGATGGCATCCACGCCCTTTCCGCCCGTTTCGCGGCGCAGGCCTTCGGCAAGCTGGTTGATGATTCCGTTCACACAGCCCACTGTCGGAATAATCCATATCTCGTTGCGCACACCTACGTCGCCGTTCTTGCGTTTGTATCCTCTAAAGGTCAGGTTTGGCGCACCAGTATTGAGGTTTAGAGTTGTAGTATTGAGGTCTACGTTGACAGGGTTGTATGTGTATTCCAGCAACCCGGACAAGTTGGTCTTGATATTGTTTTCATTCATCCAATCCCCCTGCTTCTGCGCTTTCCGGGCGTGGCCGATGGGGTATCCGTATTTAATGACGTTTTCGCCTTCCGCAAAATCTTTCAGTGCAAATTTGTGTCCGGCAGAAACATCCTCATTCAAGGTGATTTCCTTTCCGTCCACCGTGAGTTTTTCACCGGCCGGGAGTGTTGTGATAGCCACTGCAACATTGTCGGCAGGGTTGATTTTCAGGTACTTTGCCTCCATCTTTTAAATTTCCCATTTACCATTTACAATGTACAATTTGGCTGCGCTGCATTAGTATTAGTCCCCTTCCGCATGGCCGAATTGTACATTGTAGATGGTGCATTGTACATGTAACTATTTATTGTAATAAAACTCTATATTCTCCTTCGTCAGCAAGTCAATGGGCATGAAGTTTTCCCTTGTGACTTCCTTCTTCAGAATCAGGTGTTCGCACAAGGCCTTGATGCCGTCGAATCCTTGCAGGGTGGGCTGCTGTGCTATGAGGAAGAAGATGCTTCCTTGTTTCAGGCAGTCTACGTTGCGTTGCAGCAGGTCATAGCCCATCAGGTTGAAGTTTTTTTTCTGCTTCTTCAGCAGGTATTCCCCGATGATGTATGCTTTGGAGTTGAAGGTGATTCCGTTCTTTACGGTAGGATGCTCTTGGAAAAACTCGTCCAGCATCAGTGTGTCCTCGCTGTCGCGCTTGGCATGCAGGTCCAGTTCCCAGATGCGGCAGGCGGGATGATGCTCCTGCATGTATTCGCGGAAACCTATTTCGCGGCGTTCCTGCTGGTTCGACCCAACGATGCCTTCGTTTATCTTGCGGAAGATGACGATTTCCTGCGCGTCTTCTCCGGCAAGCAGCATCAGCATGCGGGCGGCAAAATATCCGCTCTGGTGCGAGTTCTGCCCGTAGAAGGATAGGGCGGGCTCTTCCTTTATATTGGAGTCTATATATATATAAGGTATATTATGTTGCGTCAACTCATCCGTAAAGGGCTTGGTGTATTGTGGAACGGTGGGGGCAAACATCACTCCGTCCGGCTCCAGTGACAGAATCTGTCCGGAGGCTTCCGCAAAAGAATGATAGTCATACGGATCATAGTAGGAGAGGTGCACGGCGACGTTGAAGTCAGAGTAAGTCTCTACGGCGTTGTGTATGCCTGTCTCCACGTCTGTCCAGTATTCGCCTTTCTCGTGCAGTGGCAGCAGGCAGGCAAATGTATACTTTTTGTTCGAAGCCAGTGCACTGGCATACATATTGGGCTGGTAATCCAGTTGTTTCAGGATTTCTTCCACCCGCTTCCGGCTGGACTCGGACACACCGCTACGCCCGTGAATCACACGGTCGACGGTTCCCACGGATACATCGGCCATCTTGGCGATATCCTTTATTCTGACTCTTTCCATCTGTATATTTACGATTTAACGATTTACGATGTACGATTGATGTTGCTTTGGCTACGATTCTACAATGTAATCTCAATTGTCTAATCGTAAATCGTCCCATCGTACATCTTCTTGTGCTCGCACACAATTATAATCTTAATATCTTCGATACAAATATATGATAATTTTTTGTATTTCAAAAATTGTTGTATCTTTGTGCCCGTACACGAAGACTATGAAGAACGAATATTATTTTGATTTACTCTCCATAGTTTCAGGTATTTAGGTTCTGTTTATACCTCGAAATGATAAATTGAAAGGAAACAAATTAATTTCATATTAAAATAAAACATAGAAAGATTATGGGAAAGAAAGTAGTTACATTAGGTGAAATCATGCTGAGGCTGTCTACTCCGGGAAACACCCGTTTTGTGCAGTCCGACTCTTTTGATGTGGTATATGGCGGCGGCGAGGCCAACGTGGCTGTCAGCTGTGCCAACTACGGACATGATGCTTATTTTGTAACCAAGTTGCCGAAACATGAAATAGGCCAGTCGGCTGTCAACGTATTGCGCAAGTATGGCGTAAAAACAGATTTCATTGCGCGTGGTGGTGACCGTGTAGGTATCTACTATCTTGAGACCGGTGCTTCCATGCGTCCCAGTAAGGTAATCTATGACCGTGCACACTCTGCCATTGCCGAGGCAGATGCGGCAGACTTTGATTTCGATGCCATCATGGAAGGTGCAGACTGGTTCCACTGGTCAGGTATCACTCCCGCCATCTCCGACAAGGCCGCCGAGTTGACCCGCCTGGCTTGCGAGGCTGCCAAACGTCACGGCGTTACGGTGTCGGTAGACCTCAATTTCCGTAAAAAACTCTGGACCAAAGAAAAAGCCCAGTCCATCATGAAGCCTTTGATGCAGTATGTGGATGTCTGCATCGGCAATGAAGAGGATGCTGAACTCTGTCTGGGCTTCAAGCCCGATGCAGACGTGGAAGGCGGCAAGACGGACGCTGAAGGCTACAAGGGAATCTTCAAGGCGATGGCGAAGGAATTCGGCTTCAAATACGTAATCTCTACATTGCGCGAGTCTTTCTCCGCTACCCACAACGGCTGGAAAGCAATGATTTACAACGGCGAGGAATTCTACGAGTCAAAGCGTTACGACATCAATCCTATCGTCGACCGCGTAGGTGGCGGCGACTCTTTCTCAGGTGGTATCATCCACGGCCTGCTGACAAAACCCAACCAGGGTGCCGCCCTCGAATTTGCAGTAGCCGCTTCCGCCTTGAAGCACACTATCAACGGTGACTTCAACCTTGTTTCCACAGAAGAGGTAGAAGCGCTGGCAGGAGGGGATGCAAGCGGACGAGTGCAGAGATAAGTTCATTTACAATTTATCATTTACAATGTACAATTTGTGCTGCTGATGAATCGAGATGATATGAAAAACCGCTTGAAGATGTTTGCGGTACGAATAATAAGGCTGGTAGACAAGTTGCCTAATACATCAGCAGGTAGAGCTATTGGCAACCAGATTGTCCGTTCCGGTACTTCTCCCGGTGCCAATTATCGGGCAGCTTGTGTTGGAAAATCAGACAAGGATTTCTTAAACAAATTAAAAATGGTAGAGGAAGAACTTGATGAAACGGCCTATTGGTTGGAGCTTATAATGGAATTGGAACTTGTTAAACCTGATTTGTTGCAGGATTTGTATCTTGAAAACAAGGAGCTTTTGAAGATTGTAGTAAAATCTATACTCACTATGCGTGATAAAGTAAATGGTAAAGTATAATATATAGAGGTAAGTATAATATATTAAGTAATATGACAATTAAGCATTGTACAAGTAGTCCGCATGGTAAATTGTACATTGTACATTGTAAATAGTAAATAAAAAGATGAGTAAATTTGATAAAATCTCAGTATTGAATAAGATTGGTTCTACTGGAATGGTGCCTGTCTTTTATCATAAGGATGCAGAAGTTGCAAAGAAAGTTGTAAAAGCTTGTTACGATGGAGGTGTTCGTGCGTTCGAATTCACGAACCGTGGTGACTTTGCCCACGAGGTGTTTGCGGAAGTTGTGAAGTTTGCGGCAAAAGAGTGCCCGGAGATGGCTATGGGTGTAGGTTCCATCGTTGACCCTGCTACTGCGGCGCTGTATTTGCAGTTGGGTGCATGTTTCGTTGTAGGCCCGTTGTTCAACCCGGAGATTGCTAAGATTTGTAACCGTCGCCTGGTAGCCTATACTCCGGGATGCGGAAGCGTTTCAGAAGTGGGCTTCGCGCAAGAAGTAGGTTGCGACCTCTGCAAGATATTCCCGGGCGACGTGCTTGGTGCCAAACTCGTGAAAGGTCTGCTGGCTCCGATGCCCTGGTCCAAGCTGATGGTGACCGGTGGGGTGGAGCCGACTCAGGAAAACCTGACCTCCTGGATTAAGGCGGGTGTGTTCTGCGTAGGTATGGGTTCCAAACTCTTCCCGAAGGATAAGGTCGCTGCCGAAGACTGGACTTACGTTACAGAAAAATGTAAAGAAGCTTTGGGGTATATTGCCGAAGCAAGAAAATAAATAAGAAATTCATTTTGTTTAAAGGTGTTTAAAGGGGACAGCTATCGAAGCGTTTCGGCGCTTCGGTGGCTTGTTTTTTACTGGAAAGTATACTCCCGATGAACAACAAACTGTTTATAAGTGTAAACTACACCCTTAAACTCTAAAACAATGTTATAAAACATGCGAAAAATGTGCCGGTATTTTGCGTGCGCGGAGAAAACACTTACCTTTGCAGTGCAGTTGGGAAACTGCATTTGGATTTGATAAATAATAAAAACAGTTTTCAATAAAGGATATTAGTTGTTAGGTAAAAGGATTGAAAATAGATTTTTTTCATAAGCTAAATGTTTTGAATAAATAGGTAAATTAGGTAAAGGTAAAAATTGGATTTTGAAGTTTTCAGAATAGGTAATTGAAGTTTTATTTTTCAGGTAAAGAGAAAGATTGATTTTTAGGTAACATTGACGCAGTTTAAAAGAAAAGCCTTTAAGGCTTTTCTTACAGGGGCGAGGGGTTCGTGAGAGCTTGCTCGTTTTTTTATTCCTATATTCTTCGCATTTTTTGTATATTTTGTCCGGACTCTACTTCTTTTTCCTATCTTTGTGTCGGATACCCATTAAAAACAAGCAGCAACTCTAAAGCTTAAATAGCTCTGAATTTGGAACATATATTGAATATATTCGATTGGCTTTTATACATATGGTTTGCAATAAACATACTGTATCTATTGGTTTACAGTCTGGCGTCACGCCGGCGTGACCTGCCTCTGCCCCCTCCAGCCAAGGAACACAAGCGTTTTGCCATACTGATTCCTGCCTACCGCGAAGATGCCGTGATACACGAGTGCGTCCATTCATGTCTGGAGCAGGATTATCCCGCCGACTGTTTTGATACGGTTGTCATTTCGGACCGTATGCAGCCCGAAACCAACGCTTCCCTCGCTGTGCTTCCTGTCCGCCTGGTTGAAGTGCATTTTGAGAAAAGCACCAAGTCCAAATCTCTGAATGCCGCCATGGCTGCCATCGGCAATGACTATGACATCGCTTTGGTGCTCGATGCGGACAATGTCATCCCTTACGATTATCTGAGTGATATTAACGACCTCTTCGCCAATCCGGAAGTCGAGATTGTGCAGACCCACCGGAGTGCCAAGAACCTGAACAATGACATGGCCCTGCTCGATGCCATCAGTGAGGAAATCAACAATACCATTTTCCGTCTGGGGCATGCCAAGCTGGGCTTGTCGGCTGCCCTTATCGGTTCCGGTATGGCGTTCCGTTATGACTTGTTTCGTGATACGATGGCTGACATCAAGGCTGTGGGCGGTTTCGACCGTGAATTGGAGCTGACCCTGCTCTATCGCGGCAAGCGTTTTTATTATCTGCCCGAAACCTTTGTGTTCGATGAGAAGATACAGAACACCGGCGATTTCTCCCGTCAGCGCCGCCGCTGGCTGTCGGCACAATGGCACTACTGCCAGACTTTCGCCAAGTTTCTGTGGAAGGCGCTTGTTGCGCGTAACTGGGACTTCTGCGACAAGCTTTTCCAGCAGCTTTCCATTCCCCGCCTGCTGTTGATGGGCTTCACGTTCCTCTTCTCCGTGTTGTTTACGGTTTATCGCTGGACATGGGGGCTGAAGTGGTGGCTGCTCTTGGTGTTGCTCGCTGTCGCACTGCTCGTTGCCGTTCCCAAAAGGTTCTGCACCAGCCGCCTGGCAATGGCCCTGCAAAAGATACCCTATACATTCCTGCTGATGGCAGGAAACATCTTCAAGCTGAGGGGAGCAAACAAGACCTTTATACATACCAGGCATGGGGTGGCGGAAAAATAGAAAGGGATACACAATAAACAAGTCTATAAGCAAACAAATGATATACGGAAAAATCACTTTAGAAGATTGGCGTACAGTCTGTGTAGAGGGAGAAGAGCCGGAATCTTCTTTTGAAAGTTATAATCTGAGACTTTTCTTTTTCGGAACTTTGTATAATCGGGACATCTTGCAGGCAACTCCGGATGATACCAATGCCAAGCTTGCTGCTGATGCGTTTCTATCCGATCCGGCATATGGCTTTTCACGCCTGGACGGTTCGTTCACCATAGTATATTATTCAGAAAATGAATGCGGAGTGGTGCGCGACCATCATGGCACGCATTATCCCGTCTATTGTCACATTGATGGTAATTTTGCCACTTCCTGGCAATTTTTAGAGGACCAACTGGAAGAAAATTTCGAGCCTAATCTGGTTTCATTGAGTACATTCCTTCAGCGTGGCATTTTGAAGAAGAATAATTTCGCCCTATTCGATGTTCATTCTTTAGGTGCCGGCGAAAAGTTCTACATGTTGACAGAGCTTGGTTATCTGATGCCGGTTTGGGCTTCTGTAAAGTTAGAGACACAAGCGAAAGTACATTCCATGTTTGATTCGCTGAAGGAAAGAAATCCCAGCTTATATGAAAAGGTGGCAGATGACATTTATTGTCTGAAGCGCGACAGCGTTTTTGAGCATGAACCCAAGGTGGCGACTGAACGGAATCCGGATGTAGAAACCTACTCCCGCCGTTATGGAGAATTGCATGCGCAAGCCATCCGCCGGCGTATCGGCCATAGCCGCAGGGTAGGTATCCTGCTGAGTGGCGGCTATGATTCCGGTTCAAACCTTGCTGCGCTGCGCAGCATTTACGACGGCCAGATTGACTCCTATTCCGTGGGCTTTAAAGGAGATGCCTGGACGGAGCTGCCCATGGCCCGTCTGATGTCTGAAACCTTTGGTACCCGCCACCACGAGTACGAGATTGACGGTACGGAAACCAGTGCCTTGCCCGACATTGTCCGTTTTCTGGGTGAGCCTTTTATGGAAGGCGGGCTGATGGTAAACTATTGTGCCATGCGCATGATAGGCGATGACAAGCCCGACGTGATTCTGGGAGGTGACGGCAGTGACCAGTATTTCGGTACTTCCGGTCGCGAAGTGGCGTTGCATTATCTATCCGCCCGCATAGGATTGCGTCCCTTGCTACGTGGCATCAGCCGTCTGCTGGAGCATGAAACCTTTGATACCGGTGGAAAGCTTTCCCGCATCAATTTCCATTTGGATAAGATACTTCATATTCTGGAAGGGGAGCGTTTCGGCTTCTCCGATTCTGCCTTGTGTGCCCTTCTGCAAAATCCGAAAGAAGATTTTGAGCCGGTAAAATCACTACGGCCCGATATCCATAGTTTCGAACATCTTTACGCGCAGCATGCCATTCTTTCCGATTTGGAGACTGTAATCAACCGTATCATTCTTTTCAAGGCTTCCAGCATGGCACGCATGTTCGGTAACAATCTGACGTATCCTTTTATGGACCTGGAGCTTTTCCATTTCCTGCAGGAGCTGCCGGTAGGGTTGAAGTGCAGGGGCAACAGTGTACTGGACATTGCGCGGGGCCGTTCCGTTTCTAAATATCTGTTAAAGCGCCATTATAAACCTTTACTTCCCGAGGCCATTACCTTGAAGAAGAAGCAGGGCGGTTTTGCACCTATGCCACTGTTCTTCCGTGATAGGGCCCGACGTGCTTTCTTTAAGGAATTTATTCTTGCTTCCGGCATTATGGACAACTATCTGCGTCGTGATGCAGTGGAGAAGTTTCTTACAGATTATGAACAAGTTGCAGAGAAGGAGGGTGGTTGGTTCTGGCATAGGCAGAACAAGGCTTTGCAATATTTCAATCTGTTGACGCTTGTTGTGTGGTGGGAAGAGTTTGTGGAAGGCCATGAGGTGAAATTCTGAAAATATGATTGAAAGCATGAAAGTTTCCATTATTGTTCCGGTTTATAATGTTGCCAAGTACATAGAACGGTGTTTGTTGTCCGTGTTGGACCAGACTTGGCAGGATTTGGAAGTCATTCTTGTGAATGACTGCACTCCGGACAACTCTATGGAGATAGCCAGACGGGTGGTGGCTTCGCATCCGCGCGGAACGGTGGTGAGATGTCTGGAACATGAAGAGAACAGAGGGCTTTCTGCTGCAAGAAACACCGGTATTTCAGCGTCTGTTGGCGATTATCTGTACTTCTTGGATAGCGACGACTATATTTCAGCGAATGCAATAGAGCTTTTGGCGGATGCAGCGGTGCAGAAGCGACCGGATTTTGTGATAGGCAATTACGAGGTGACCGGCGCCAGACGTTGGGCTCCTCCTTTATCATTAGGCACCGGGTTTTATGAAGGGAATGCTCTTGTACTTTCCACTTATGTGCAGGGAAAATGGTATGTCATGGCATGGAACAAGCTGGTGAGTCGTCCCCTCGTTTTGCAGCATAAACTCTACTTCCAGGAGGGCATTGTACACGAGGATGATTTATGGTCATTTAAGTTGGCATGTATGTCTCAAAGTATGTATGTCGTCAATGAGACCACTTACTATTATTCCATGCAGCCAGATTCCATCATGCGAGCGCCGTCTATGCGTAATTTGGAATGTCGTGTGCTGGTGCTTGGTTATATCTACGACTTTATCCGGTCTTCCCGGTGTTTGCAGGATAACCGGCTGATATATATATACTTTGAGAGTCTGAAGGCGAAATATTTTGACCGTATTCTGTATTTCACGAAAGACACATCCTTTCATTATCAGAGTTATTTGGTATTCAGGAACAAAAAGTATGCGTCTTTGTTGGAGATGACGGGCCTGCGTCCCGAATGGAAGCTGATGCTGCAGAACATCCATTATGTGCTTCCTACGTATGCCGGCTATCTGTATTTTAAGGCTTTTGTAAAGTCAGCCTACTATTTGTTGGTGTTGTCTATAAAAATGAAGGCAGTGTTTCATGCAAAATGAGCGAATATGAATAATCTTCCGGAAATATCCGTTATAGTACCCGTTTATAAGGTAGAAGAGTACTTGCCCCAGTGCATTGACAGTATTCTTGCACAGACCTTTACGGATTTTGAGCTGTTGCTGGTAGATGACGGGAGCCCTGACCGTTGTGGGGAGATTTGTGAAGAGTATGCCGGGAAGGATACGAGGATACGGGTGTTCCATCAGGCTAATGCAGGATTGAGCTGTGCCCGGAATACTGGTTTGATGAATGCTCGTGGAAGATATGTAACCTTTATTGATTCAGATGATTATGTAAAGCCTTGTTATCTTGAAAGGCTGTACGGTGCATTGCCTGCCGATAAAACGAAGGAGGGAGTAATAGTCGGTTCTCTTGATGCGTATCTGCCAAATGGGGACTTTCAAACGTTTCACGTTCCCGAACAAGATATAGCTTCGGAACAGATGTATCTTATATTGACAGACTTGATAGACAAGCGTGTTGCGTACGCAGGCAGCAAGCTATACGACCATCGGATTATCAAGCAATACCGGGTGGGCTTTGTTCCTTTTGTTTCCGGACTGGAAGATATGCTGTTTATGTTGGACTACCTGATGTATGCGGATTTTATGGTTATTCGTGATTACAATAATTACGTTTATAGAGTAGGGTATTCTGTAGATGTGTTGTCTGTGCGTATAAACAGCTTTCCGGCAGAATATGCAGCATTCTCCAATTTTTTGGAAAGGGTCTATGTGTATCAAAAGAAATTTAATTTGGAGGATAGCTCACTGGATAGAACATGGAATTCATTGACTGTCTTTTTCCATAAAGTGATTTTGGCCATCTATAAACCAGAGCATAAGTATACCCGGCAGGAACGGTTGTCTTTTTTACATCAAGTCCTTTTATCAGACAAAGAATGGATAAGACGATTTTTTCTTCCACAGTATAAAGCGGATGTGTTGGGCAAATTCTTGCTTTGCAGGGTGGGGGCATCGGCTTTTGATGGGTGGATGCGTTTCTTGTCAGGTATAAAATTCAAGAAAATGTTTGGAGCGAAATAACGGAGGGCATTATGAATATCTTGTTTATACATCCTGTCATGTTCCATCCCCAACGGGGAGGGATTGAAAGAGTAAGTGACCTTTTGTGCCGTGAATTCATAAGACGGGGACACCATGTTCTTTGTTTACATAGTGTGCGGGATGAAAGCCGCATGGATTATGCATATCCTGCATCCTCTTATTTTTTCCCATATCAGGTTCGGGAAGTAGAAAAGAACGGGTTGTTTTTCCGTAGTTTCCTGCAAGAGCACCGTATTGATATGGTCATAGACCAGGACCCGCAGACTTATTATACATTATATTCCTTCTCTAAAACCTTGCGGGACGTGTATATTATTTCCGTGATACATTATAATCCTCTTGGCATATATCATCATTTGGGAGAGTTCGTAATGTGGGTATCAGGAAAAAACACAATCATGGGAAAAATCAGAAAGGTGGCCCGTATCCTCAAAATTCCCATGCTTAAGTATGATTACAAGCGTACATTACAATCAGATTATGGAGGCATTTTTCGATATACAGATGCATTATGTTTACTTTCCTTGAAATTTCTTCCTGATTTGTGGCAGATATATTCAAAAGATTTGAGCCGGGTGATTGCCATCCCCAATCCGAATACATATCCTGCTCAAGAAAATACAGATTTTCTCAAGAAGAAGCAGATATTGTATGTAGGCCGGATAGAGTGGCGCCAGAAGCGTGTAGGACGGCTGATTGATATCTGGAAGCGTATATATAAAAAATTTCCCGATTGGGAGTTGGTCATTGTGGGAGACGGGCCGATAAGGCAGACATTGGAACAGAAAGCCTTAAAGATGGAACGGGTTGTTTTCACCGGTTGGCAAGACCCTGAACCATTTTACCGGGATGCAAGCATCCTATGTCTGACGAGTGACTTTGAAGGGTGGGGAATGGTATTGACCGAAGCCATGACATTCGGGGCGGTTCCGGTGGCGTTCAATTCGTATGCAGCTATCACAGATATTATTGATGATGGGAAGAACGGATTGTTGGTTCCTCCGTTCTCGCATAAGGAGTTTGCCCGGAAGTTGGGCTCATTGATGAAAGATGAAGAACTGCGCAGGGAGATGTCAAAAAATTGTGTGCAGTATGTGAGGCGCTTTGACATACAGAATGTGGCGGACGAGTGGGAAAATGCCTTTGACCGACTGAAATCAACAGCTCGTCAATGATGCCTTTTCAGTATCCGGTGAGCGAATGCACGTATGCCCGGAGTGAAAAGATAGAGCAACGAGCAGGTCAATATCCCATAAGTGGAAATCAGAATCATTCCATAGAGAATCCAATGTGTAAAAGAGCTTTCCGGTGTAAAGTCATTGCTTGGATAGAGATGGTAGCATACTATTCCCGGCAGCAGTATAATCAGCAGATGCTTGATGTAGCCCATCCAATAGTGAAGAACGGGTATTTTGAATCCTTGCGAATAAAGAAAGTAAGGTTTCCAAATGACTATGATGAGAAATAGGCTGGTTATGTTGCCCATCAAAATTCCCGGCAGTCCCCAAAAATGTCCGGCAATGATGGCAACAGTCAGGTTGATGATTACTTCCGCAATGGGAGCCCAAGTATCTTGAAATAAACCATACCCATAGGTAAATTGGTCTATGGCACCTCGGGTGTAGCTGATGAACGAGTTGATGATAATCAGATACAGAATATGTTGGGGCAATACGTATTCACTTCCCAGCCATAATGAAATAAAAGCGCCGGTCAGTCGAATCAGGGCAAATGAAATGGTTCCGGCTATCAAGAAACGGATACCCATCAACTCCCAGAATACTTGCTGGATACGTTTGGAATCACCTTCGGCTATCAGGTTACCTACTCCTGCATTGGTACTCCCTAATAGGTTGCTGATAAATATACTTATCTTATCAATAATGAGCGTATAGTTCCCATAGTAAGCCACAGTTTTGAGTGAGACGAAGGCATATACCAGGAAGGGAGTGGTTTGGAACTGTACGAAACTGCCCAGTTTATGGACAAAGAGCTGTTTGGTATACCGGGTTACTTCCGGATATTTCTTGAAAAGCAGCTTTCCTTGTTTCACTTCGCTTTTCAGCCAAGGGTATACCTGGTTGACTTTCCAGTTCAGGATAATGGAATAGACAATGCCCAGCAGAAGTTCCAGGCTAATCCATAGGTAATAGTTGCCCGTATAATAGACTAATCCCATTTGCAGACAAGTCTTTATCAGTACGGCACTTTGAAAATAGGCTGTCACTACATAGTTCTTCTGGTCTGCTCCCAAAAGGGTTTGCTTGTAATTGGCAAAATATCCTATTAGTGAAGTGGTCAGATACGAGAAAAATGCAAAATAGATGACGCCTAAATCAAAGACATTATTGGGGAATATCAAGGGCAGGAAGCATGCCAAGGCACATCCTGCACTTAGAATGATAAAACCGATACGGCGGTAGATGAAACCGAAAACGGAAATTATTTCATTGATTTTCTTTTCATCGTGTTCAAAGAGGGGTTTATACAGAACGTAGCCGATGGCTGTGCTGATACCCAATTCTGCAAGGTTCAGAAAACCCAAGAGATTGTTCAGTGTACCTATCAGCCCCATAAAGTCTGCGCCCAATGCATCCAGAAAGATTTTTCTGGAAAAAAATGATAGGGCTAAACTCAGGAAATAAAAAATGAGATTAACCCGCGCATTGAGCAATGATTTTTTAAGGCGTGACTCCTGAGGCATAAGTTTTTTGTTATTACCAGCAAAAGTACACAAAAAAATAGTATGCTCCCTTTTTTTGTGTATTTTTGTAGGTAAATGGTTGAATAATGAATTTATGGAGAAATGGCTGAGTTTTATTGTTCCGGTATACAATGTGGAAGATTATCTGTCTGAATGTGTAGATAGCTTGTTGAATCAGGATGTTCCGTCAGAGCTATATGAGATAATACTCTATGATGACGGGTCTACTGACGGAAGTCTGCGGATAGCACAGAAATATGGGGCTGATTATGCTAATATCCGTGTTTTTACCCATCTTAATTCCGGAGCGGCTGAAACTCGGAATGAAGCCATTGAAAAGGCGGTCGGCAAATACATCTGGTTTGTTGACAGCGATGATTTCATTGCTCCCGGCTTGTTGTCTCGTTTTTATGAGAAGACCCGCGAAAGCCATTTGGACATGCTGATATTCAATAATGTGGCTTTTGAAGACGGCAAATGCAGGCGTTTTGTCGGATTTGACGTACCTGAATCACCGATAAAGACGGGGATAGAGCTCTATCAGGATTTCTATTACAATCCGGTACTGACCAATCGCTTGATACTCCGTGACCTGCTGATAAAGCACCGTTTGCGTTATATTCCAGGGAATAAGGCAGAGGATTGTGTGCTGAATCCTCTTTGTTTTTATCATGCCAATGCTGTCTGTTCACTTCCGGTCGATGCTTATTATTATCGGATGCGTAGTCAGTCGGTGTCTCATCATGTTGATAATCAGAAAAGAATTATAGAGTCTTTATTGGAAGGGCTCGAAAACCACAGTGACTATGTGAAAGAACATCCGGCCCCTGATTTCTGGATGAGGGTTTGTGTACACGATATACGACGGGTACACATTTGGCTGGATACAGCTTGTGATAATAGAAAAGAGAAAGGCGAGTTCATTGGCCGGGAGAGATTGGCTCTAAGGTCGGCGTTAGAGCGATTGCCTTTCCGGTTGTCCATTGATTATGCTGTCTTATGTCTGGCTTCGCTTTCCCCTCTGTTGATACTGGATGTGCAACGTTTTTTACGTACAATGAAACGATGGATAAAAAGATGAATACTCTTCCGCTTATAACGCTGGGCATACCTATTTATAATGCTGCGGGTCTTATAGAGCGTACATTATTGTCTGCCCTTAACCAAACGTATCCGAACATTGAATTTATTTTTGTCGATGATAAAGGGGATAGTATGGATATAGTTCGCAGGGTAGCCGGGGAACATCCACGCGGAAGTGCTGTCCGTATTATCGACCAAGTGGTCAATCAGGGTACGGGGGCGGCACGTAATACCATTGTCGAGAAGGCGACGGGGGAATATCTGTTTACAATGGATTGCGACGATGTGCTTATACCGGAGTGCATTGAATTGCTGTATAATAAGATGCAGGAACATCCAGTGGATTTTGTGGCGGCATCCTTCGTCCGGCGTGATTTGGAAGGAAAAGTGTATCCCGGTGGATGCCAGTACGAGGATACTCTAATTACTGATGGAGATTATGCAGTGGCTAAATATCGTTACGGACGGGGGCAGAATATCTTTGTAGCTACTTGGAACAAGCTTTATCGGACGGATTTTCTGCGCAAAAATGAGGTTCGTTGTATTCCTCATTATCTGATTGATGACCCTTGGTTTACGTATCAAGTGATATTGCGGGCCCGTTCTTGCCGCTTGTTGCCGGATTGTACACTGTTCTTTACTTATAATCCTCAATCGGTCACCAGTTTGAAAGAGCTGCAAGGGTATTCAGAGTTTTTGACAGAACAATATATTGGTACGCAGTTGTTGAAGTCTGGGTATATACACTCTTTGACCGGCGAGTCTTTCTATAACGGACTGATGTTGGACATCATGAAAATGAGCCTTTATCATGCCAACCGGGTATATGCTTCTGCATGTATTTCGCCGGAGAAGAAGCGGCAATATCTGGAAAATCTTTTATCCCGCCATTTTTCTTATCCGTCACATTGGCATTTGGATAAAAATTTGATGAAGCTGCTTCCTTTTCTTCTGTTCTATATGATGCCTATGGCCGCTAAAAAGTGGTTGGTTGGCTTCATGGTCAATATAAATCTGAAGGATAAGGTGAAGCGCTGGCTTCATTTTTAGCAAGTGGCATTGTTGTTCATCTATTAATAGACGGATTCACTGTCCTTTATCGGCATGTAGTAGGGAACCAGATATTTGATGAATCCTTCGGCCACTTCCTTGTTGGGGAATCCCAGCCGATAGATGTTGAATTCTTCGTCATATTCCTTTATCGTGAGGTAGCCGCTTTGGTAAATCACGGCAATGGGATTATCCTTGAACGACTCCACGTCTGTCAGTGTCTCTGCAGTCACTCCTTCACTCGTAAGGTCGGGCAGACAGAAGTTGTTGTCTTTCAGCAGTTTCACAAGGTAGGTGGGGGTGCCGGTCTCGAACCAGTAGCTGCCGAACTCCAAGGAACGGGACGTATTCAGCAGGCTGAAGGGGTTATACAGATTGGTTCCGTTCTGACGGAAGCGGTAGCCGTCGTACCGTTCTTTCAGTCGCAGGCAGACTTCGTCGTAGGTGATACCGTAGTTTTCGGCTATCTGGTGCAGCGGTTCTTCAAAATAGGTGTGTATCTCCTTGTCGGTCATTCCGCAGAGCGTCTGGAACTGTCGGTCCATGGAGAGGTCTATCAGGTTGTTCAGGTCGCTGAACACACTGACCTTTCCGAATTTCGTCACCCCCGTCAGGAATCCGAAACGGATATACCGGTCTTGCGTCTTCATTACGGAGTAGAAGGCTTTGAGCGTGTTGCGGTATTCGTTCTGCAGTTCCTCGTTGCCTATGGACTGGAGCATGGGTTTGTCGTATTCGTCCACGAGGATGACCACGCGCTGGCCGGTCTGCTCGTAGGCGCGGCGGATGATTCCCTTGAAGCGCAGTTCGGGGTTGACTTCGCTGGAGACGGCTCCGTAGATGTTTTCCCATTGGCAGAGGGTATCGTTCAATATGTCGATAAGACTGTTCTTCTCATCGTATTTACTCGTGTTCAAATCCAAATGCAGTACCGGATATTTCGTCCATTCTTTTTCGAGCCGTTCCATTTCCAGTCCCTTGAACAGTTCCTGCTGCCCGTTGAAGTAGGCTTCCAGTGTGCTGATGAGCAGACTCTTTCCGAATCTCCGCGGGCGGCTCAGGAAGTAGTAACGACCGGTATGTACTAACTGATAAATCAGGGCGGTTTTGTCCACATAGATATATCCGTCATTGATAAGGCTCTCAAAACTCTGTATTCCAATAGGGTACTTCATACGGCTGAACTTTGTTTGATGCGCATTTTGCTTAATTAGAACAAATGTATGAATAAAAAATGAGGTGGCAAAGCTTTTGTCATGCTTTGTCACCTCCCTTTTCTTGGTTACCACTTCTCTTTTTTTACTTCAAAACACGGGCATTGTTTCGTCCATTCCATCGGTTCCACCTCTCCGTTGTTGTTCAGGTCGGGGCTGAGGTCGCGATGTCCCGCCACTTTTGCTTCCGGATAGTCCATCAGCAAAGCGCGGACCAATACGCGGAGCGAGTGGCGTTGCCATTCCGTGCGTGTGTCTTTGGGATTCCCATAGTGGTCCAATCCGCCTTCATAGGCGATTCCGATAGAGTGGGCATTGTAGCCGCGGGCGTGGGCGCCGGCCCTCTCGACCGGGCGGGTAGTCAGGATTTGTCCGTCACGGCGGATGTAGAAATGATAGCCCGTGCCATCAAATCCACGTCGGCGGTGCGCGGCTTCCAGAGCTTGCCCGGTAAAGGGACGGTCCTCGCACGTGGCGCTGCAATGTATCACAATCAAATCAATTTTTCTCATTTTTCTTTACTGTTTGCCTTTGGGGGCTGTTCGCTAAAAGGGACCACCGCTGTTCATGGCGTGTGCGCTGAATGCACCCAAAAGTGCCGAAGCTACAGCAATGATTACTTTCAGAATCTTATCCCAGGCTGATGATTTTGTACTCATAATGGTTAATGGTTAGGGGTTAGTGATTAGGGGTAGGGGTTAGGGAACACAAGCTTATCGCTAACCCCTATTTTTTTATCCCAGCGGATTCTCTCCTTGGTCTCCGTCGGAACCTCCGCCATCGGGATTATTGCCGCCGGAACCTCCACCGGTGCTATCCTTGTCGGCAGTTACAAGCTCAAAGATGAGGTTGTTTGCTCCACCTTTGGTGGTGGCGTTGCTGTCGTTCACCAGCCGCAGGGTGTTGGCTACCTTGAAGCGGATATTGACGCGTTCGATGTTTTTCACGGTGCAGTCTTTGGCCAGTTCGGTGGCACGGCATTTAAAGGTGGTGTGGAAGATGCCGAAGCCGTCCAGACGGACACTGTTGCCGTCCGTCAGCGTCTGGCGCATCTGTCGTACGATGGCTTTGCCTACGTGCTCCACGTCTTCGGCCGACATGGCTCCCAGTGCTTCAATGTCTTGCGCGATACGGGCAAGGTCGAAGATTTTGGCATCTTGGGGCTTGCGTTTCAGGGTGTAGACCATGGGGGAGCTGCTGTCTCCGATTTTCTTGTGGCGCTGTGTGCGCACTACTAATGCTGTTGGCATGATGTTTGATGTTTAATGGTTAATGTTTCATTCCGAAGGGGGAAAGGAGGTGTCTCCGCGGCGATGGCCTCTGCTCCGTTTCGTTGATACAAAGATAGGACATGGGGCAGGGAGGATGGGAGGTTGGGGGAGGTAGGAGGAGGTTGGGAGAGGATAAGGGAGGTTATTGTTTCTTTTGTTTTGGATTTGTGACAAATAGGAGGTATATTTGTATTCGCATAGATGTGCGTAAACTGAATAAAAAGACATGGAATATGTTGGAAAACAGTAATCAGGATATGTGCTGTTTTAGCTCGTTTTGATGAAGTGCGTGAAGTGGTGGTATATGCCAATCTTGAAAACGAGGCATTGCGTGAGCATATAGACAGAGTGGGGGTGAGGATTTATGTGAAAAGGGGGGGAACCTTCTAAGAAGGCTCCCCGAAGACATTAATCATAAGCTGCACTTGTGCGGGCGTGTACCGTCGGCAATAAGGGTTCATGCCCGTGGCAAGCAGGCGTTGTTCCAGCCCGGGGGCGGTGCGTATCCATTCGTTCAGCCGGTTGACGGCAGTCTGCTGGGCAATGCCCGGAAGGTAGTACATGGCCAGTTCGCCTTTCCCGTAACTGCGGACGGGGAAGCGTGGCTCTGCAAAGGAATCATTCTGTTTCATCATATTCTTTAAAGTTCAGGTTGTATGTTTTCTTTGATAGGGATAACACGTGATTGCACAGTTTGCACATGCTTGCACCTATTCTCTTCTTTCCGTCTTGTAAAGATACGGATTTTTACTCGAATAACCTGCCTTGTTCTTCATTATTTTTCAACCAATTCTCATTGTCGAACTGCGTGTTCACCGGTCCCAGTTGCTCTCCTTGGGGGGGGTGGATGACGTCTTCCTCGCAGGGCCAGTAGCGTCCGTTCAGGTGGTTGTAGACGAACTTGGCCTCGGTGTGGGCGCTGCCCAGGTGCTTGAAGCGGACTTTCTCGATGTAGATGGTGGCTATCTGTTTCGTGTCGTTACGGTCTACCACGAGGCAGAAGTCGGACATGTTGGCGAAGTTGGCAGAGCCGTTGATGTCGTTCATCTCGACACGGCGCCGGGTGCCGTCCTTTTCGTTGCGGTTCACCTTGCGGGGGTGGGCCACGAGGATGACGAGGCACTGGTTGCGGGTGGCGAAGCGTCCCAGCTTGTTCAGCGTGTCGGTGATGTAGTCCATTTCCGTCTGCCCCGGTTCCAGACGTTGTTCCAGGCGGTTCATGGGGTCGATGACGAGGATGCGCACCCCTTTGCGGCGCACCACCTGGCGGGCTTTCTCCAGGATGTGGTCGATGCCGTAGCTCCCGTCGTCGGGCAGGATGTGCGACACGTTGCGGTCCAGCCAGCCCACTGCCTGCCCGTAGACGGCTTCCGTCATGCCCGGTCCGGGGGTGAAGCGGTGGCCGGTCAGCTTCTCCGCCAGCTTGTGCAGATGGTAGGCGATGGGCATGTTTTCGGGGCTGAAGAAGGCGATTTTCCACTCGTGGCGCAGGCAGAGGCGCAGCACCAGCTCGTCGGTGAATTCGGACTTGCCGTCGCCGGGGCGTCCGGTCATCACCAGCAGGCGGCGGGGCTCGAAGGTGCAGTGTTCGTCGAAGTTGTCCCAGCCGGTGTCGGCACCCCGCTGCAGGCCGTTCTCGTAGAGGGAGCGCAGGTCGTCGCGGCAGTCTTCGGCGGTGAAGATGCCTTCCAGGGGCACTTCTTCGGCTTGCTCGATGCAGATGCGGAGGCTTTCGGCGCCGTATTTCACCAGATGCTCGTTGGCATCCTTGCAGCCCTCGCCGAAGTGCACGATGCGGCAGCGTTCCACTCCGAGGCGGCGCGTGAGTTCCTGCCGGAGCGACTGCCCTGCCGGGTCCTCGTCTACGGCGATGTAGAGGGCCTGCTTGTCTTCGAAGTGCGACTCCACGAAGCGGTCCAGCCACGTGAGGTTGCTCTGGGCGCCGGCGGGCACGGAAATGACGTCCTTGCGTCCGGCGGCGATGATGGCTGCCGCGTCGAACTCGCCTTCGGTGATGATGCACTCCGGGGTGCCGAGGATGCTGTCCACGTTGTAGGGGATGAGTTCGGCGCCCTTCACCATCATGAAGTGTTTCAGGGCGCTGCGGTACTTGGTGTTGACGAGCGTCCCGTTCTCGAAGTAGTTGAAGCAGATGCAGTTCTCCTCCTGGCTGCTCTCCGGCAGGCGCACCGTCTCTTCGGTGATGCGCAGGGTGCGCAGCAGTTCCTGCGGCAGGCAGCGCACGGTGCTCCAGTAGCGTTCCAGGTTCTCGGAGAGTTGCATCCGGGCAGGGTCGAAGGTGGGACGGCGGAAGTGCTGGGGCGGTGCGGAGGGCTTCCGGTGCATGTCGCGGCGCTGCTGCTTGAGGCGTTCTTCGGCGTCGTCGGGCACGTAGAGCTTGTAGCCGCAGTGGTGGCAGTAGCACAGGCCTTTGTCCAGGTCTACGGAGAGTGACTTGTTGCCTTTGTGTCCGCGGGTGTCGTTGCATTGCGGGCAGATGGTCTTGATTTTGCCGCTGATGCGGCCGCGGGTGTCAATGCCGCGTTGATGGAAATTTCTCATATAGGTTTGCTTTAGTAGTTTTCTGATAATTTTTTAGACGCAGATTTTAGTTTCAGGGCAGCCTGAGGGGTTGAAATGCCACACTTAGCGGGTTGGAATGCCACACTTCACGAGGGTAAATGCCACACTTGGGACGTGCTGAGGTGTGGCATTCGGAACGTTGACATGTGGCATTCGGAACGCTGACGTGTGGCATTCCGGATGCCGGAGTGTGGCGTTTCAGCCGGGTTTCTGTTTCGGCTTTTTCGATGAAGGCGGCGGGGTTTGCGACGTCCACGAACGGGCAGTTTCGTTCCAGAAGGCGGTATTGTCTGGTCGGGGTGGCGCTCCGTCGGGGATGGGGCAGCCCAGGTAGGTGCGCCGTCCGTCCACAAGCAGCTCGTAGCGGTAGGGGTCGGGAGGTGCAGCGGCGGACTGCTGCTTTTCGAGGCCCTGCAACAGCATATGCAGTTCCTGCGAGGTGCGCTGGCCGGCCCTTACAAAGTTGACGAAATATTGTCGGGTGTCTTTCATGTTCAGCAGCACATTGCCGTTGTCGTGCAGTATGACGTGCTGCCTGAATACCTCCACAGCCTCTTTGATGTGCGTCTTCAGCAAGCTGCCATAGCCGCTGTGCATGCAGGCCACGTCCAGCCAGGCACTTTCTTCGGTGAGTTTGTCTATCAGCGTATGCCAGGGTTCGATGGGAGCGGGTGTTGTTTGGGGTGATGAAAGTGCATCGGCAGCAGCAGCTTCTTTTTCTTCTGTTGTTGCTGTTGTTGTTTTATTAATATCTATAGTCTTCTTATTAGTATTTGTGGCGTTTTTAGCTAAATGCTTGTTGTTTAGTGTATTGCTTGACAAATCAGACTGTTTTTTGCTTTTATTCCTCGATACTTTTTGCTGTTTTTCGTCATTTTTTGCTTTGGAATCCGGCTTTTCCTGAGTAGTTTTTTCCGTTTTTTCGCCTTTTTTGTGTAGGGGATTCAACTCTTTGGGCATAAAGTATCCGTCTTCGTCCAGTTCAAAAAGGTCGTATTCCAGGATGATTTTCTTAAGGTAGCATAAGGTAATTTTCTTGCTGTCGCAGTAGGCACGGAGATAATCCAGTTGCGCGCGCGGTTCTGGCAAGATTGACAGTTTTTCGATGATAATCCAGTAGGCACCCAGTCCTCTGAGTCCTTCGTTGTCTACCAAGTGTTTCATTCTGGGGTCGAACATTGACATTAAGGAGTGTTGGAAATAAAAATTCTTTTTCATATATATTTTTTTAGAGGGAAAAAGTAGTGCGTAAAGCGGGGCTGCTTGTTGTGGCGACGGCGTTTTCCGTAGTATTTTTCTCTATGTTTAGTGATGCAAAGGTAGGGATAATAGGATAAGCCTGCAAATGGACTTTTGTAGGCTTAATGTATGCTTTGGCGTGTCCAGAAGCTATTGTATGGGGGTTCTGGCCTTCGTCTGGGGAACTGAAGCCTACAATGGTGAAATATGTGATTTTTTTATAGAAAGTAGCCGGTGGAGCTCGCTCTTTAGGCGGCCTTCTACTTGTTACATTCGTAAACATTTGACTCACAGTGGCTATTACTCTCCGGACTTTGTTTTGTGCATACGTGTCATCTGCCGTATGTGGGCCAGACTGCGCAGTTCGCTTTGGGAGAAAGACGATTTCCCTTCCAGCAAGCCGCCAATTGCCTCTGCAATGATTTCCAACTGATCCAATAATGGATTTCTACTGTGTGCAGTATTCTTTTCGATGCTTACTGCGTTTTGACCTCCGCTTTGGAGGGTCAAGGTTGTTTTTTTATGTTCATTATTAGTTAAAAAATATCTTGGCAAAGATACTTAATTATTGGTATTCTACCATTTACTATACGAAAAAGAAAAGTGCACGAAAAAAATGGGGGAGAATTTGTAAAACATCTATAAATCATTAACTTTGTACATGATTACTTAAATCAAATGGAAAAAAATATTTTGCAATCAAGAGTTATAGATGTACTGCGGTTTCCTATGATTGTTGGAGTCGTTCTGTGGCATTCTTTTTTTGAAGGTATTATGGGATTGGATATTCCGGATTCAGGGATACCGATATATCATACTACTTCTTTTTTTATATCACGTATTTTGGCTTCAGTGGCAGTTCCTTTATTTTTTTTTATTTCAGGGTATCTCTTTTTCTTTCGCACTGCCTTTTCTGTTGATGTCTATAAAAAGAAGCTAAAGTCAAGGATTAAAACCTTATTAATACCATATTTGTTTTGGAACTTTGTAGTACTTGTGGGACATTGGATTGTTACAGTTTTATCACCGGTACAATTGACATCAGGTGCTTATAAACAAGTGAGCGATTATACTGTTTGTGATTATCTGATTAGTTTTTGGAATATTAATGGAATGCCGGTAAATGGAGCTTTATGGTTTATACGTGATTTAATGGTCATGTTGGCCTTTTCTCCATTAGTATACTGGTGTCTTCGTTATTTTCGTTGGTATATATTGGTAGTGTTTGGTTGTATTTGGCTGGTAGGGGGAACTTTGGAGATTCCAAGAATGGATGCTGTCTTTTTCTTTTTTGTGGGAGCATGGTTTAGTATTACCGGACGTAACTTTGTTGCTGACTTTAAATCTTTTTTTCCTTGGGGAGTAGCCTTGTACTTTCTTTTTGCTATAGGTACAATTGGCGTAAGAGGAGCAGATGGATTTCTATATGTAGCCAATGCCGGCATATTATTGGGCATTGTATCGATTATAGCTTTGACTGCTTACTTTGTGGAACGGGAAAGATGGAAATCTTCTTATTTTTTGATAAGCTCTTGTTTTTTAGTGTATGCATGTCACCAGCTTCCCTTGAATATGTTCGTCCGTATTCTGTTTAAGTTTATGTCTCCCGTTTCTGATTGGCAATTTATGCTTATTTATATTGTTAGCCCTTTGGTGATTATTCTTGTTAATCTTTTGTTATACGCTTCGTTGAAAAAACTTTTTCCACATTTTACAGCCATTATTACAGGTGGAAGAGGTTGAATGAGAGCTTAATTTGTTGCGCATCCTTATCATAAAACGCCGCAGCCACGGGAATGTTTCTCCCGACTTCAGGTTGTAGTACAACGATTTGGATTCATAAATCATCTGGAACGTTTCCGTACAGAGTACCGGTTTCTTGGTCAGGCGGTTGATTTCGACAGCTTGTGTCATGGAACTTTCTACAAACAGCATGTTGTCTGTGGATGAACCGTATTCTTTGGCTTTGAAGGAGGCGTGGCAATTCGCCCGTTGGCGTGCAGCCATATCCGGCAGGTTCAGCATGACGAGCTTATTGTATTTTACATGGTTCTTCTGGAGCCAGGCTTCCGTCTCCGGACGGTATTTCTCCAAGCGTGAAGTGACCAGTGTGCCGATGGTGACTTTGGGAATGAATAGCGGAGGAGTGTTCAGCAGGAAATGACGGTACTTCTCGCCGTCGTCGTTCTCTTCCGGAGTGGGGTCTGCGCAAAGCACGCCGTCAATGTCCATACACGTTTTTTGCAGGATGGAGTGGTTCATTATGTTCCATTGGAAGAAACGGGGATAATCGACTATTTCGAAAAAATAGTCTACGGAATGGGAGTGTAGTGGGACTGCATAAATGACGCAATATTGGATGTTGTATAAATGTTCTATGTCCTTCAGGAGCTCGCGGCATTTCTTCATGGCTTTTCCCGTGGCTATGCTATCATCCACAACCAATACATTATGTATATTGTTCATGTTGAAAGTTTTCCCCCGTTCTCCGGTCTGATAGATATGCCCGTTGCGGAAAGAGTCTATGTCCGTGACCGGCAGGTTCAGGTAGAGCGCCAGCAGGTTGGCGGGAAACATGCCACTGCGGGGCACGCCGACAATGAGGTCGAAATCCCGTGGCAGAATGCTGAGATGTTGCAGGATGCAATGGTTCAGGTCGTCTATGTTACGATAGTTCATGTAGCTTTCTCCTTCAAAAAATTATCGATTATGTCGTATATTTTCTTTACACTGTGCCCCCAGCTGTGGGTCTCGGCAAAGGCTATGCGCTGTTTGGCAAGTTCTTCGTCATCGGCTTCGGTCACAGCACGGTCTATGGCCGAAAGCCATTCTTCCGGGGTGGTGGCCAGGTGCGTGTGATTTGCGAATATGTGGCGCATGGTGTGGGTACTGGTTGCGACAGTGGGTTTACCCATAGCCAGGTATTCGTCTATTTTCAATGGATAGTTACCGTCGGTAATCTCGTTCACCATTTGCGGATTGATGCAGACATCGTAGGCAGCTATGTAGGCCGGTAATTCGTCCACTTTTTTTTGTCCGGTGAAATAGGCATTTTTCAAACTATGGATACGGTTCCGACGGAAAATGTCATCTTCTGGTCCGGTGAACACAAAACTATAATCGGGACGCTGACTTATTATCTGATAAAGCAGGTCTCCGTCAAGGCGGGTACTGTTTATCGTACCCATATATCCGATGATAGGGCGTGGAATGTCTTGCATGTCACCGGGTGTTTCGTATTTCTTGGCCGGATTGTACAGCTTTAGGTTTACGCCGGTTTCGATGGGGTAGGTATGGGGATTGTAGGCTTGCAACTCTGCGGCAAAACGGGTGGAGTTTGCCAGAACAAGGTCGGCCGAAGCAGCCAGTTCCGGTTCAAGACGGGTGCCGTGCCTGCGCCAGTAGGCTTCGCCTATGACGTAGTCGCGCCGGTAATAGATGCTAACAGACGGATGGATATACTCCTTTAGATAGCGGCTGCGGTAAATGTCTGTATCGATAAGGTGGATGTAATTTTTGAAGTCGAGCGCGGCAGCCTGCTCTACAATCCATCGGGCTATGCGGGCATTGTTTTTTCTGTTGACGATATTGAAAAGCGGTGCAGGTAGGAAGTTGGCCGAGAACAACATGAAAGGACAGTCCAGCACCCACATGTTGGCGTTGATTTGCCGGAGCGGTGAAGTCTCTCCCTTGATGACAGCCATGCGCCGGATGTAGGACGGAGATTGTCTGTTCCCTCTCAGCCGGATGGAAATGTCCATCGGAGTGTTGATGTAGAGCACCCGGTTCTGCTTTGAAATTTCCAATGCCGTATTCTTGATGGTACTGCCTATCTCGATGTCCCATGTTTGCAGGCTGGTGATGATGAAGTCTCTCATAATTCTTGCCGGTTAATCATGAATACTTTGATATATATTTACATACTCTTGCGCAGTGTGTCTCCAGGAGAACAGTTTTACACGTTCCAGACTGTAATTTACTTGTTGCTGATAGAGTGTCGCATCATTTTCCAGGCGTAGCAAGGCATCTGCTATTTTTTGCGGTTCTTGAGGGTCGACTAAAATGGCACCTTTACCGGCTACTTCGGGCATTGCCGAAACGTTGCCCGTCACTACGGGAGTGCCGCAAGCCATAGCCTCCAGTATCGGAATCCCGAAACTTTCACGCAAGGAAGGATAGAGAAATGCAAATGCTGCATTATAAAGGGTTGCTAAATCTTTGTTGCCGATATATCCCGGATAATACAGATGTTCTTTTATCCCGGTGATTCCTTCTTGCTGAAGAAGCTGGTCGATATATTCTTCTTTTAAATCGGCAATGAGAAGGGGGCGTTTCGTTTGGGATGCTTTCAGATACAACGCGTATGCTTTCAGGGTACGTGCCGCATTCTTTTTGGGGTCTGTATTTCCAAGAAAGAAAAGAAAGTCTGGGTGCGGTATGTATTTCTGCACAATACTCTCATCGGGTGTTTCCTGCATCGTAAAGTAAGCGCTGTAGCCGTTGTAAACGGCTTTAATGACTTCTTTGGGAAGTTGCAGCGCTTCGCGTATGCGGGTACACTCGAACTGAGAAACTGTAATAATATTTCTTGCTTTCTTCAGGATGCGGGGAACAATCAGGCGACGGTAATGCCATCCCATTTCCTGATAGAAGGAAGGACTGCGATGCTGACGCGGCTCCAAATAGATAATGTCATGAAGCGTCAGCACCAAAGGGACGGGACACCATAACGGGGCTGTATTCGATGTACAATGCAGCAAGTCCGCTTTCAGCTTCCTGACGGCCTGGGGCAATGCTATCTGCTCCCACAAAGGATAAGTAGGGCAGCGAAGCTCAATGATATGGAGGTTTTCCGATTCTTCCAGGCACCAGTCCTCCCCCGGAGCAACGAATACGTAATATTCATTACCGTCTTTCCGCTTTTGCAGTTCTTTCAGTGTCTCCAGGATGACAAAGTCCATGCCATGCTTGTCTTTGCGGAAAATGCGTTGGGCTTCGATGGCGATTCTCATTTTGCTGCCTTTCTTTTCTTTTTCCGTTTAAAGATTCTTGTGATGTGGCTCATGGAAGAGGTGACTACCAATATGGGCAGAGACCAGAAAGCGCTCCGGAATTTGCGGCTGATTTCCCCTTCGGGCATGGCCATCAAAAAAGTGATGAATAAAACGGCTAAAAGTGCATACCATTTTGTAGCAAGCGGCCACTCCAGAAACGTCATTGCCACGGCACATATCGTGATATATAAGATGAGCAGGAAACGGGATGGAAGTAGCCATTGGAATAATTTTTCGCATAAATCCCACTTTCCTTGTAAGAATGCTATCGGAAATTGTTGCAATGCCAGTATGGAGCTGCGATACTGTGAGCCCAACCAGCGCTGGCGTTCTTTGCTGTACCCCGATGTATCGTCCGTCTTTTTGCAATAGCAGACTATTTCTTCCATGTATTCGGTATATATGTTTTCCTTCAGAAGTTCCATTTCTGTAGCTTTGGCCAAATCGCTTCCTGATAATCTGGGAGCGATTTCCTGGAACATCTCAAAATCAAACATCATGCCCGAACCGATGAGGGCGGAGGAGAATCCCAGTGCCGTATGTGCCTTGCGGAAGAGGTGGTTGTTGATTTCTTCGCTGGTGGCGTTTAATACGGCGATGTTAGTATTCAGGTTTTCCGTCATGCGGTGGGCTTGGATGGCATCACATCCGGAGTAGTAGGCATTGTTGAAAAGCTCTAATGCGTTAGGAACAACTTTGTTGTCTGAATTGAATATGGTGATGGCATCGTACTCATGAGGAGAATAGCGCTCCATGACCTGCTGTATGGCATATATCTTTGTGCAATGTTCTTTATCGGGCACGACAATGTTGACCGGCATCTGGAGCAGCGTAACCAAATCTTCTTCGGACAGTTGTGTGGCAGCCACTGCGATGTCGTATTTTTCTCTCGGATACGTCTGCGTGTCAAGGAAATGATTGATGGACTCTATCACTTCCTTGCCGTTTTTCAGCACAACAAAGAGGACCAGGAACCGATGTCGCTTGGGGGACGGTGGATAGGGATTCTTGTATTTCCGCAAGGAGGCCAATGCATAGATAAACAAGTAGGCTACGGGGATGGCCAGCAATAAGAAAAGAACCGCGTCTGTCATTTGCAAGGCATTGTTGTTCTCGTCCATCCACCAGTCGGGATTGAATATGGAAAAAATGTCGTTCATATATGTTTTCTATTTAATATTTTCTATTTCTTTTTCATTTTTTGTTGGGTCAGCAGTTGGTCGATATGCTCCCCGTTAATCAGAACTGACAAAAATAAAATGATTATAAATCCTGTAGGGAATTGAAAGAAAAAGGCATTTCCATAGGCACTTATCATTAGTCCGAAAATACCGCAAGCAATGGCCGTGAGTATTCCACGTAGCTCGTTATTCTTAATCCGAAACATGATAAGATAGCAACCTCTTAACAATGTACAGACATATATGGTAAGAAAAAGCACTAATCCTACAATGCCGGTTTCCATCCATATCTTGACATAAAAAGAATCATGGGGAATGAGTGTTGTGAGACGGGAACCATATTTTCTGGCTTCTACCCCTCCCAAACCAAGTCCTTCTCCGAAAGGTTTGTATTTTAGATATTCAGCCAATCTTTTTTGGTTTTCTTTGCGGACAATGTATGAGGCGTCTTCTGTAGGTCTGAAAGCTGTACGCATGCGTCTGATGGAAGTGTTGCTTTCACCGATATAGGTATGGGCGAAAAAGACATAAAAAAACAATCCGAAGAAGACTGTAGCTCCCATGAGCTTGATATTTTTACTGAGGAAAGTTAACAATATGATTCCTCCGATGGGGACAAACAGTGCACCGCGGGTTCCGGAAATGAACAAGGCATATATGGAACAGACGGCAATAATTGCATAATAGATTCTTATGGAACGTTCTTTTATGAAGATAGCCGAGATACCGAACAGAATGGCGGCAAAGCCCATGTTGGAACCGAAATTTCCGGCATCTGTGAAAAAGGAAAAATATCGGGTGACATCGGATAAAAGGTGTGTCTTGTACATTTCCGTTTCAATCAGCATGGTTGTTTCTGTCTCATCAAAACCTGCATATTTCTGGTAAACAGCTTTGGCTACGGCTGTCAATGTGAATATGGACAGAAAAAGCATAATGACGCGCAACCGCTTGTAGGAGGTCATTGTTAAAACGCCAATTAATGACATGACAAGGGTACTGTATATGATTCCACGGGAGTAAATCCAAGCTTCCGTGAGAGCTGTTGGATTCATGATTTCAGCCGCAGTATATATGGCCCATATGCAACCTCCGAACGTCAGAATGTTTTTGGTGTATTTCCATGCAATCTTACCTTGTTGGTGATAGGAATATATCAGGAGCGTCACAAGCAGGGTGACGGTTGCGACATCATACCAGACACTCAACCCACTGCCCTGCGTGTATCTGTACCAGGGAATGAAAAAGTAATTGAATGTGAATAGGAAACATACACCGGCAAAAGGGTTTCTTAATGCTTGTATTGCTATTATCAGGAAGAAAGGGGAAAGGCAAACGTATGCAGTGATATCCCAAGTACTGAATAATATGCTATAGATGAGCGCACCCAGTCCGATGATGAACACTAATAATGTTACCGCCAAGGGAGATATGCTATGTCCTTTGATATCCGTTTGCATTTATTTGACAGCTGCTGATTTTGATGTTAAACCTAATTGTGCCAACCGGCTGAAGAAGCTGTGAACCGGGGTGTGAGGAGGCAATTCTCCGGTGAAGCTTTCAACCACTTCGCGGTCTGCATTGTTGAGATACATAAATAGAGGAGTTCCTTCCAATTCTTCCTTTAACGGTTTCAACCGGGTGTCGTCATCTCTGCCCCACAATCGGGCGGCGTTGGCTATCAGCAAATTGAAATCTGCTTTTTTCAATACCGACATAGGTAGAGTTGCGGTACTGACAGCAGGATATTCCACTAAAATGATGTCCGGTATTTCTTCTGCTTCATTCAGAACCCAGAAGTCAGACAATTCTTGAGCTTGTACATATCCCTTGTTTTGGGTATCGAAATCGTGGTCATATTTTACAAGGCGCACTTTTATACCCTCAGTTTCCCAGTAATCAATGAAATATTTGGCAAGGAATGATTTTCCTTCACGTTTCTCCATGCTGAGCAGGTTTATGACAGTAGGACGGTCCGGGTGCAGGTAGTTGTTCAATTGCCGGCAACTATAGGCAGCGGCAAGCCGGTTACAGGCCTTGAGGAATCCACGATACTTCAAGTTGCTTACACCGTTGAATGCTGCAATGACAGAGAGTCCGGTCAGGCGTTTGCTGCGGTCCGGGTCGCGGAGAGTGCGGTCTAACAATTCAATCAGCAGGAAGTAGCCGCTTATGAATATCATACTGCCGAAGAATGCGGCAAGGACGTAGATAATTCTTTTTCTGCCATTGTCTGTCAGCGGATACTCGGGGGATGCTATGACCTGCAGGTTGGCAGTTGTCATCTTGATATTCTGCAAACGGAGGTGTGCTTCGGCAAGGCCTCCTATTTGTCGGCGATAATTGTCTTCGGCAATGCCTACGGCACGTTCTTTCCGCTTGATTTGAGTGCCTACGGGTGAGAATTCCCGGTATTGGTCGATAATGTCCCGTTGGCGGTCAACCAATACTTTCACTTCAGCTTTGGCTTTCGCCTCATTGATGCATGCCGTCAGCCATTCTGTCACCATTTCTTGAATGCCTACCCCTTCCTTGGAGAAACCATACTCGTTTAAATTATCGGAGAGATGGCTTATCTTTTCTTCTGCCTTTTGCAGAGCGTCTTTTTCTCTTTGAAGTTTATCACTATTCTGCTGGCTCTGTTCTGTGGTGAATATTTCTTGCTCAAGAATACTTTGGTTCAGGGTACTAACTTTTTCCAGTTCTTGCAACAAATTAGTATTTGTGCGTATAATCTTGGCACGTATGTCCATTTTATTCTCTAACATCTGGCGTAAAGCCACTGCGCTTCCATAGTTTCGCTGCACTTCTTCCATACGGTCGTCCGTCGCATATTTGGTCAAAGCTAATGCCTTGGATTGCTCGTCGTAGTTGATGACTTGTTTTTGAACACTATAGTCTGTCAAATCATCTTCTTCTGCAGTAAGTGCTTTTTTGGCTATGCGCACTTGTTCTTCAAAATAGGCGATAGCACTGTTCGTGGCACTGAACCGGAGTTGCTCATAAGCCTTTAACAGTTCATCTTCCAATATCTTGAGGGTGTTTTGCGTAATACCGGGATCGGAGGAGGTATATACCAATTCTATCAGGTCGCTGGTACCCAGTCGTTTAATGGTGATTGTGCTTAATGCGCTATAACTGTAATAAGGGTAGGGACGGTTGAATATGGAATAGACAAAATTACTGCTGTTCTCTTTCCGGTAATTCATCAGATTATTTGTAGTTTTATCCAAAGAGGAACGGTCTACCAAAGCCAGCACTTCTTTAGGAAGGATTTGGACGAGCTGCCTATAATGTTTGGCTTGAATGTACATGTTGTCTTTCCACTCATCACCGTATACGAGGCTGGTTGCAAGCAGACGTACCGAAACCTTTGCCAAAGTGTTTTTGGACTTGCCTATATTGATGATATTGTCGAAGGTACTGTTGATATTGATAAGCTGGCTTCCGTCCAGATTGGTGCTGTTGGTTACACCTGCATATAGACTGCTGTTTACCGTATAACTGTATGGTAAAAACTGTGTAAAGTATATGACTAATGCTGTAACAAGGAGGCTTCCCCACAATAACCAATAACGGATGCGGTAAAAGAAGCTTGCCAAAAATTGTACTATATTCATAATTAGTTTTACTTGTCTGTTATAACTTTAACATTAGTCAGCATCTCTAACAATACGATTGAATTGTGTAAAGCTACGCGGCTTTGCTCATAATTAGTCACGGCACCGGTGCGGCGTGCACGTTCCAAAGAAAGTGCAATGATATCAATGGCTCCTTGTATGAAATTATTTTCAGATATTTTCATCTGTGCGTTATACAATGCAGCCGTTTCCGCTTTGGCCTTTATGGTAGCCAGTTGCTCGGTAACCGCATTGTAGGCTTCCAGAACTTTTAGCCTTCGCTCCTCCATAACTCCTTCCTGCGTGTACTGCAATTGCTCTATCTGATAGCGGTAGTCTTTCAGTTTCAGTGGTCGGTTGAACAAGTCTCCTAAGGTGATGCCGACGCTGGCCCCGACATTGAAGTTGTGCTGGGCACTTGACATCGTTGTCTGGTACATAGGAGTATACTCGTCACTGGCATTGCCTATAATATTGTAGCGTCCGTAGGAATAGTTACCGTTCAGTCTGAAGTAGTTCCACCAGTTCCGCTTTTCCAGGCGATATTGGTTCTTGAGTTGCTCTACTTGGGATTGGGCTCTTTTTACTGACGCATTCTCTGTCACTGCATCAAGAAAGACAGATAGAGGGGGCAATTCTAATTTCTCAATATCTATTGATGTCTTCGGACTGATTAAACCCAATGTGTTGACTTCTATTTTTTTATCCTCCATCTTGAGTTGCTCCAATATCTTGATGCGCTCCTCCCGTGTCAACTCCTGCTGCGCAGCCACAGACAAAGGTACCCCCAACAATCCTAAAAGGATTACACTGTAAATGATGCACTTGATATATCTTTTTATCATCTCTAAAGCCATATAATTCCTATTATCTTTATTTTTATACATTCTCTTTCTGCACAAACGCTGTCAGCGTCTTGCACAGTATCTTCATGTCCAGCCAGAATGAAAATTCTTTGGCGTACTTAATGTCCAGTTGCTTGCGCTCTTCGGCCGACATCTTCCCGGCACCGCCTCGTTTCTCCACTTGCCACAGTCCCGTCAGTCCGGCAGGGGCCATGAAGCGCTCGATATATGCGTCGCTGGTCAGCAGCTCGGCCTCGTAGAGGGGGAGCGGGCGGTTGCCCACGATGCTCATGTCTCCTTTGAGGACGTTGAACAGCTGCGGCAGTTCGTCAATGCTGTACTTGCGGATGAAACGGCCTACGCGGGTGACGCGGGGATCGTTCTCTATCTTGACAAACGTATTCTGTTTTTCTTGGGCCTTCTTTTTAAGGAAATCTTCTTCAGAGATGACAAAATCGTCCGAAATCAGCAGGGTAGCCTCTTCTTCAGAAGTGCCGGTCAGGTCGTCGAAGCGGATATCGGGCTGCTCGTCCGTAAGCTCTTCTTCTATCTTATATTGGTTGAGGGCGTTCAGCTCTTTCAGGCGCTTGTCGGCATTGGTGTACATGGAGCGGAACTTCAGGAAGTTGAATATCTGGTAGTTGCTGCCCACACGCTGGGACTTGTAAATCACTCTTCCCTTGCTTTCCACGCGGATGGCTATGGCTGTCGCGATGAGTATGGGAGACAGCACAATCAGTACGGCAACGGCAAAAAGGATGTCGAAGATACGCTTCCACATAGGCAGGTGGAAGGTGTTGAATATCTTACGGTGTGACTGGCTGAATTCCTGCAACTTATGCTCCTTGCGCAGTTGGAGGAATTTTGTCATTTGCTGGAGGCTCTCTTCGCTGGCCATGGGGGAAAGGGTGTTGTTGACACCTGCCTGCAGATAGAGCTTGCGGTGTTCCTTCTGCAGTCCTTCGGTGATGAGGATGATGTAGACACGGGGGAAGCGCTTGTGCAGGAAAGTGATGTTCTGGCTGTCCTTTTGAGGGGTGCTTTCTTCGTAAAGAATGGATGTGTTGTACCGTTCGCGGATACCGTCGATGACTTTCGCCGCTTTGTTGCAGGATGAAACAGCCATGAACATGCCTCCTGCAATTTTGCTCAAGTGGTCGATGGTGACGCGGTTGCTACCTATGTAGATATAATATAACATATCCATTGATTTTGTTGTTTAGAGAAATTTCTTGATGCGGGCCTTCAGCTCCATAGGATTGAAAGGTTTCAGTATGAAATCCTCGGCCCCGGCTTCGAGCAGGTTGATGCGCTCGGTGGTACTTTCTTCACTGGAAAGCATCACAACCGGAATGTCCTTGAAAAGTGAATTGCTTTTCAGATATGCCAGGAATTCACTGCCGGTCATCTTGGGCATGCGTATGTCCGAAATGATGAGAGCGGGTTCGTTCCCCTCATTCAGCCATTCTATGGCCCTGACGGGATCTTCGAAATAAACCAGCTCATTCTCTTTCCCTAAATAGACCGAGAGTACCTTGCCTATGGCAGGTTTGTCATCTACAAATAATATTTGTTTCATTGTTTATGATAATTGTTTGCTATATTTATCTATATACATTTTCTTCTACCGGGTGTTCGTACCATTCCGTATACTGGGTTCTGTCTTGGGCCCAATAGATGAATTCCGGATATGCGCTTGCCTCGGGGATATCAGTACGTGACACATTGATTGTTTCTTTGGGATAGCGGAAGCCATACGGCACGCAGATTGCCCACGTGTTGTTGCCTGCCAAGTCAAGATTCTCTTGCTGTATGGTTCCGGCGGCAGTGGCGCCATATCCCCAAAATTCGTAAAGATGGACTTCCATGCGTTGTTCCATGCTTTTATATTGATAACAGATGAAGAAGTCCAGATTGTCTTTTGAGAATGGGGGCTCTGTCCGGGTTTGGTCTGCCAGTTCAATAATGACTTCATAAGTGTACTTTTTGGCGGTTACTCCAATGCCGGTATTTACCATCTCACCCGGTTCAACTCCGAATACATTGTGCACCTCGCCTGCGATGGGGATTACGACACTCGGATCGGAATCTTCCATGTAAGTAACGTTGTTATACCTGAATTTGTTGTACGAGCTGTTGAATGACTCCTGGAAACGCGAATCGTCGCCTCCGGTCTTGACTTCCCGGATATCGGATTTATTGATTCCGGTAATCCGGAGCCCTACGCCCAACGGCTTGCTTGCTCCTGCTGCAGCAAGGGTCACGTCGAGCTGTATGCGCTTGATGTGGTTCGTCTTTTTCTCGCGGTGATAGTAGGTCTCCACGTCCAAGACCACGTCGTTGAAGTCATAGTCGCCTACCAACGGGAAGTTGTCTTCGAATACGTACGTATAGGAGACCGGGTCTGTAGGGGTTTCTGAGCCGGACTCGTCCGGAGTATTGCCTTCGCCCGTACAGTCTCCGGCAGGAATGGTGATGGGGGATTCTCCCCATTTGGATATGGTTCCTTCGGTGTTCTTGATGGCATCAAGGAATTTGGCTTCCCACCAGATATCCTCGGTGATATCATCGTCAATTTCTTTCACTTCATAATGAATGTTTCCCTGGCTGGAGAAATTTCCTATATCTTCAATTTTATTGATTTTTACCAGTGCATATTCATTGTTTGGACCCATAAATTGTGCTTGTGACAATTCTGCTTCATCAAGTACGGTTATCATGGAGTTGTCACCCATCGTGATTTGGGTGTTGTAATTGTTGCTATGGTCCCCGAAATCCTCTATCTCTGCAGAAGAGGTGTCTCCCATGTTCAGTGTGCCTACAAATTCTTCCGCATATAGATAGCATCCGTTGTCTATAGTGATGTTGCTGTCGGTTTTCCCGATATAGGCTTTGCCCTGGTTGATGAATTTGCATCCGCTGTCGAAATTCATTTCATCGACACGCACGGTACCGCAATTATAGAATGCTCCTCCCTGGCTGACATGGAAATCGTCTATTTCCATAGTGCCGGCATTGTAGTTGTAGCTGCCTCCGGATGCATTGGTCAATTCGATGTCGTTCCCTTTGATGGTTCCACCCGCGTAGACGATAAACCGGCTGGATTGCACTAAAGTGAAGGTGTGCTCGTCCGGTATCACGATTTCCCCTCCGTCAATCACATAGAATTCGAAGCCTCGTTCAACGGTCATGTTGTTTCCATTGGGTTCCCAGCTGCCTTCAATGATGATGATGGCCGGATTGTCACTTCCCATGCCGTCCTTGCTGATTTTATTCCTATATATATTGTCTTTGGAGATTTTGTAGGCTTTTCCGTTTTGAAAATCGGTATTCGGCCTTATTTCTTCGGCACTTGATAGCATTGCGGTGATTTCTGCCTCAGACTTTTCCGGTGAATAGGTCTCGATGCTGACACTGCGCGTCCATGCGGCACGTGTAGTTGTGGGGGAACTGCCGAAAGCGGCATGGAGCTGACCGTTTTGGATGGATACGTATTTTACTATGTTGCGGCTGTGTGCATCGGTGCGGCACACAAAAGCGCTCGTCAGCACAGAAGGGCAGTCCATGACGGTAGTAAATACTGTTGTATTATTGGCGGTGCCTTCTGCCAGCAGTTTGGCAGATGACCGGCTGATTAAGGGGTTCTTGTCGTAAATACGTATGGTATAGTCGATGCCGGTATCTTCGGATACAGAAACATTGACCCGGACCTGCTGAGTCATTTTCCAATCCATAGCCGGATCTATGTTCTTGACCGGAAACCTGTCTTGATAGGCTGCTTTCACTTTTTCGGGGTTAAAAACATCGTCTTTACAACCCTGCAGCAGTATGCCTACTGTAAGAATAACAAGCGGCAGAAAGCGTTTGTATAGGGTATTTTCTCCCATATTTTACATTTGTTTTGCTTGATTGTAAGCAAAAGTACGTTTATTTAAACTAATAAGCTTTATTAATGGGGGATAAAAGCGTGTTGGTTAACGCTTTTTAACGATTTTGTATGGATAGATAATGCAAGTTTGTCTTGAAAATTATCAATATTACTAAATGCCCTCTGTATTGCCGCTTTACTAAATCTTGGTGATTTCTCCTGCCAGGTCGGAATTCATGCGGTGGCGGATTTCGGCTTGGTTCAGTCCATGTCCCAGGAGGAACATGAGTTTGGTGACGGCACATTCGGGGGTACTGTCATAGCCGCTGATGACACCTGCCTGGAGAAGTTGCAGACCGGTTTCGTAACGTCCCATCTCGACGGCGCCACTTTGGCATTGGGTGATGTTGACGATGACAATGCCACGTTCGCTGGCTTCTTTCAGCTGGCGGATGAACCATTCTTTCTGGGGGGCATTGCCGGAACCGAAGGTCTTGAGGACAACAGCTTTCAGGCCGGGAACATGAAGCACGGAGTTGATGATGCTTTCCTGGATGCCGGGAAAGAGGGTGAGCACTACGACATTGGTGTCGAAAAGGTAGTGCGGCTTCATGGGGCGTGACGGGTCGGGACGGTGGATGAGGTGCTCGTTATAACGGATATGGATGCCTGCCTTTGCCAGTGCGGGATAGTTGAAGGAGCGGAAAGCATTGAAATTCTCGGCATTGATTTTGGTGGTACGGTTGCCCCGCATCAGCTCGTTCTCGAAGAAGATGCACACTTCGGGGACGATAGGAGTACCGTCCGGATGCTTGGCGGCGGCTATTTCAATGGCGGTGATGAGGTTCTCTTTCCCGTCGGTGCGCAGGGTGCCGATGGGAAGCTGGGAACCGGTGAGGATGACCGGCTTGGAAAGGTTCTCGAGCATGAAGCTGAGGGCGGAGGCTGTATAGGCCATCGTATCGGTACCGTGCAGGATGACGAAACCGTCGAAATTGTCGTAGTTGTAGTTGATGATTTTTACAATCTTTGCCCAGAGGGAAGGCTCCATATCGGAAGAGTCGATCGGTGGGTCGAACTGATAGGAAGAGATGCGGTAGTTGAAGCGCTTCAGTTCGGGAACATGCTGTAGCAGTTGGTCGAAGTTGAAGTTCTCAAGCGCACCGGTCTCGGGATTTTCTATCATTCCGATAGTTCCGCCAGTGTAAATCAATAGTACGGAAGGGCAATCGACTTTCATGATATTCGTATTAGAGCTTTTTTCGGGCACAAAGATAGTGAAATATGAGATGGGGAGAAAATAAAAGAGACAAGTCTTTGCAGATTTTGTCTCTTTTATTTTTTCATTGCGAAAAATATATTGTATGAAATTTGAATAAGCTCACTGTTTCAAATCTTCCTTCAACTGCCTGATAGCCTTTTCCGCATCTCCTTCCTTCTCGTTGAGCAGCGTGACGAAGCGGCTGCCGATAATGGCACCGGATGAGTGGGCGCAAGCGGCATCGAATGTCTGCTTGTTGCTGATGCCGAAGCCTACCATGCGTGGATTGCGCAGGTTCATATCCTCTATCTTCTTGAAGTAGGCTTGCTTCCGGGTGTCGAAGTCTTTCTGGGCACCGGTGGTGGCGGCACTGGACACCAGATAGATGAAGCCGTCGGTGTGGGCGTCTATTTCGCGGACGCGGGCTTCGCTGGTTTCGGGGGTAATGAGCATGATGACACGGATGTCATACTTCGAGGCGATGGCTTTGTAACTCTCTTCGTAATCGCGGAAAGGGAGGTCGGGAATGATGACGCCATCGATGCCGCATTCCACGCACTTCTGGCAGAAGGCTTCGAAGCCGAACTGCATGATGGGATTGAGGTACCCCATAAGGATGAGGGGGATGCGGACATCGCGACGGATGTCGCGCAATTGTTCGAAAAGCAGGCGGAGGGACATGCCGTTGTGCAGGGCGCGGGTGGCGGCGTTCTGAATGACAATGCCGTCGGCCATGGGGTCACTGAACGGAATTCCGATTTCAATCATGCTGACTCCGTTTCTTTCGAGGGCACGGATAACGTCGGCAGTACCGTCGAGGTTGGGACAGCCTGCACAAAAGTAAATGGACAGCAGATTCTTGGGGCTGTCCTGGAAAAGTTGGTTAATGCGGTTCAACATACTATTTCTATTTACAATTTTACAATTTACAATTTACTATTTGGCTGCGCACTATATGCTGCATGTTACGATTTACAATTTTACAATTTTACAATTTACTATTTACTATTTACTATTTACCATGTACAATGTACAATTTGCCATGTGGCGTATATTGCGCAGCCAAATAGTAAATAGTAAATCGTCAAATCGTACCTCCCTTGAGTTCTTTCAGGAAGTTTGAGATGCGTTCCACATCCTTTATTCCCGGTGCCGTCTCGAAACGGCTGTTGATGTCGATACCTGCGAAATAGGGATGGCGGAACTCCCGGAGGGCTTTTACGCTGTAGGGGTTGATGCCACCGCTGAGCAGGAACGGGGTGGGACCGTTGTAACGGTGCAGGAGGTTCCAGTCAAACTGGTTGCCGGAACCGCCGTACTGCGGGGTCTTGGTGTCGAAGAGGTAATAGTCGCACAGACCATTGTAGGCAGATACGGAAAGCAGGTCCTTGGGCAGCAAGATGGAGAAAGCCTTGATGAGGTGCAGGCCTGCATTGCGCAGGGAACGGCAGTACTCGGGAGCTTCATTGCCATGCAGCTGGATGTAGTCCAGGCCGAAACGGTCGGTATACATCAGGATGTTTTCCTTACTTTCGTTGACAAAGACGCCGACACGCTTGGCGCAGGCTGGCAGATACCCGGGCATCTGGCACAGACAACGGGGAGATTTTGGGTAGAAGATGAAACCAATCATATCTACACCTTGCAGTTCTACATTGCGGATGTTTTCTGCTTCGGTCATTCCGCATACTTTGATGAGAGGAGACATTTTATTTACGATTTACAATTTACTATTTACAATTTGGCTGCGCGATGTGACGCTGTATGAGAGACTTTTGTATTTACAATTATCAACTTTCAACTTTTAATTATCAATTAAGAGACTGTCTTGGATGAACTCTTTCAGGGTTTCGCCCGGATTGGCTGTTTTCATGAAGGTTTCGCCGATGAGGAAACCGCGGAAGCCGGCGGCACGCAGGCGGCAGATGGTTTCGGGGTCGGAGATGCCGCTTTCGGAAACAAGGAGCGGGGATGCCGGTCCGTGGGTGGCTTCGCGCAGTTGCCGGGCTATCCGGAAGGAGTTTTCTACATCGGTGACGAAGGAGCCGAGGTTGCGGTTGTTGACACCCACCATGTCGACCTCCTTATTTATATAGGAGAGTTCCGAAGGGCTGTGGATTTCGAGCAATACCTCCAGCCCGAGTTCGTGGGCTTGGGCGGTGAGGGTGCTACACTGCTCCGGACTGAGGCAGGCGGCAATGAGCAATACGGCGTCGGCACCTACGATGCAGGCTTGCAGAAGCTGGTACTCGTCGATGATGAAGTCCTTGCGCAGAATGGGGATGCGGACGAGCGGACGGGCCGTGCGGATGTCGCGCAGCGTACCGCCGAAGAACTTCTCATCCGTCAGGATGGAGAGGGCGGCGGCGCCGGCGGCTTCGTAGGCGGCAGGTATTTCCTCTGCCCGGGCAGCCTCGTTTATCCAGCCTTTGGAGGGTGAACGGCGTTTGAACTCGGAGATGATTCCTGTAGAAGAAGCGGCAAGGGCCTGCTTCATGCTGCGGCGGTGTGCCGCATTCTCCCGGATGATGATTCCGGCCTGCTCCTGCAACTGTTCCAGAGAGACGGTCTGCTTTTGCAGTTCAATTTCTGTTTGCTTATGGGCGATGATTTCGGAGAGTATATCTTTCATTGCTTCATTTATTAATCTCGATAAATTTTTTCAGTGTAGCCAGCGCCCGTCCGCTATCCAATGATTCGCGTGCGATGGCGATGCACTCTTCAATCTCTTTCTGCGGCTCCATCACCTGGATGGCAAAGGCGGCGTTGACAATGACGCATTGCGTTTGTGCAGGTGTGGCATGCCCCGTAAGGATATTGTCGAAGATGCGGGCGGCATCTTCCTTGCATGCGCCGCCGAAGAGTTCTTCGGGACGGGCATCCTTGAAGCCGAGAGCCTGCGGACGGTAGATGCGCTCGTAGTTGCGGGTCATCACCTTGAACTCGTCCGTCAGGGAGATTTCGTCGTAGCTGTCGAGGCTGTTGACCACGGCAAAGTCAATGCCGAGCTTATAGAATACGTTGGTGTATAGGCGCATCTGCGAGAGGTCTGCCACACCGAGCAGCTGGTATGCCGGGCAGCATGGATTCACCAGCGGGCCGAGCAGATTGAACAAGGTGCGCACTCCCAACGTCTTGCGTACGGGACCGACAAACTTCATCGCCGGATTGAAAAGCTGGGCATGGAGGTAAGCGATGTTGCACTCCTCCATGCTGCGTTTCAGCGTGTCGGGGTTGTTGGTGAAGCGTACGCCGTGCTGCTCGATGACATTGCTGGCTCCGCTCACGGAAGTGGCTCCGTAGTTGCCGTGCTTGGCAACCTTGTAGCCGGCGCCCGCCACCACGAAGCAAGCGCAGGTGGAGATGTTGAAGGTGTTCTTTCCGTCGCCGCCCGTACCTACAATGTCGATGGGGCGATAGGGGGCGAAGTCGATGGGAAGGCGTGTCTCCATCAGTGCTTCGCGGAAACCGATAAGCTCGTCCACAGTGATGCTCCGCATCTGGAAGGCAGTGAGCAAGGCTGCTATCTGCGCCTCAGGATACATTTCCTTGGTGATGTTGAGGAGGATTTGTTTGGTTTCCTCCGACGTAAGCTCTTCGTGGTTGAAGAGACGGGTGAGTATTGCTTTCATCTTTTTAGTTACGATTTGACGATTTACGATTTGACGATTGAATTTACTCTTTTTCTGAAGTGCCTCATTTGAAAAGCCAGTTTTTTACGATTGTTTTTCCGTCGGGTGTCAGTACCGATTCAGGATGGAACTGGATGCCGTGTATGTCATACTCCCGATGTTTCAGCGCCATGATTTGTCCTTCGGGGCTGATGGCGGTAATGGCCAGCGCTTCGGGAAAGTCCTCCGTATCGACCACCCAGGAGTGGTATCGTCCGACGGGAATCCTATTGGGTAAACCGCAGAAGATATAGTCTTCTTCGAGAGAAATACCTTCATAATCCTTTCCCCCTAATCCTTCATCCCTTGTCCCTAGTCTTTCCTCCTTCCTCCTTATCTCCGTCTGTACCCCATGGAACACCTCTTCCAGATTGACCAGCTTTCCACCGAACGCTTGTCCGATGGCTTGTTCGCCCAGACAGACACCGAGTATGGGTTTCCGTCCGGCATAGGTGCGGATGACATCCAGCAGCAGTCCGGCTTCCTCGGGGACACCGGGGCCGGGTGAGAGGATGATTTTATCGTATGGCTCCAATTCTTCGAGCCGGAATTTATCGTTGCGCAGCACATCCGTTTCTGCGCCAAGCTCTTTCACCAGATGGGCAAGGTTGTAGGTGAAGGAGTCGTAATTGTCTATGATAACTGTTTTCATCTTTTGTTTTTACAATCTATTTTATTTACTATTTGACGATTTACGATGTACGATTGAAGTTACTTTATTTACGATGTACGATTTGGCTGCGCAATGTACGCCGCATGGCAAATCGTACATAAACTCACATTTTTTCCGCCATCTCAATCGCCTTTTTCAGTGCGCCGAGCTTGTTGTTCACCTCTTGCAGTTCGTACTCGTCGTTGCTCTTGGCCACGATGCCGCCGCCTGCCTGGAACCAGAGGACACCGTTGCGGCTGACAAAAGTACGAATCGTAATCGCCTGGTTCAGCGAGCCGTTCAGTCCGATGAAACCGATGCAGCCTCCGTAGGCTCCACGGTTGTGCGGTTCCAGCTGGCTGATGAGCTGCATGGCGCGTACCTTGGGGGCACCGCTCAGGGTGCCGGCAGGAAAGGTGTCGATGAAGGCCTTGACGGGGTCGGCCTCTTCGCGGAGCGTTCCGCTGACACGGCTGACGAGGTGGATGACATGGCTGTAATACTGCATCTCCTTATAGAAGTCCACCTTTACATCGTGGCAGTTGCGGGAGAGGTCGTTGCGGGCAAGGTCCACCAGCATCACGTGTTCGGCGTTCTCTTTGGGGTCGTCGTGCAGGTACCGGGCATTGAGGGCATCCTGCTCTGCATCGCCGGTGCGCTTCGTGGTTCCGGCAATGGGGTCGATATAGGCATGGCGGCCTTCGATGCGGCAATGGGTTTCGGGGGACGAGCCGAAAATGCGGAAGCCTCCGAAGTCGAAATAGAACAGATAGGGAGAAGGGTTGATGCTGCGCAGGGCACGGTAGAGCTTGAAGTCATCGCCTGTGAAACGCTGCTCGAACCGGCGGGAGAGGACTATCTGGAAAACGTCGCCGCGCAGACAGTGGGCGATGCCCCGGCGGATATTCGCCTTGTGCTCCTCGTCCGTAAGCGGAGAGGTGGTGGGGCCGATGGCGCGGAAATCGTAGGCGGTGTAGTTGCGGTTATGGATGGCCTTCTGCACCAGGTCCAGTTCGCTGGTCTCGCCGGGCGCCAGCATCTCGAGAAGCAGCATCTCATTCTTGAAATCGTTGAAGACGATGAGGTACTTATATAATATGTACAGCATGTCCGGCGCATCGTTGGTAGCTTCGCGGCTGTCCTTCACAGGGATATTCTCGAAGTAGCGGACCGCATTGAAGGAGGTGTATCCGTAGAGTCCGCAGTAATTGCTGTATTCACCTTCCACGTGGAAGCGGCCGAGGAAGTCGTTCAGTGCATTTTCCACCCGGTATGCATCGGTTATGGGATGCTCTTCGCGGCTGTCGTCCGGCAGGCGGAAGATAGCCGTGCCGTGGTCTATGCTGACACTAGCCAGCGGACACAGAGCGATGAACGAACGGTTGTTCTCACTGCCGTGATAGTCGGAACTCTCCATAAGTGCGCTCTGCGGAAAGATGTCACGCACCTTCAGATACGTGCTCACCGGCGTATGCAAGTCACCGAGCATGGTGCGGCTGATTGTTTTATAATCATATTGTTTCATTGTATCTTGTATTTTATTTCATTGTATCTCGTATTTTCAAATAACTCATCACTTATAACTCATCACTTATAACTCATCACTCATCACTCAAATACGTCTCTATATCCTTATCCCCCCGTCCCGACACCGTCAGCACCACCACGTCCGTCGGCTTGAACTTCATCTTCTCCAGCGCACCCAGTGCGTGGGCACTTTCCAATGCGGGGATGATGCCTTCGAGCCGGGTCAGTTCGTAGGCGGCGCGGATGGCTTCATCGTCGTTGACGGCGAGGACGATGGCACGTTTCTGCTTGGCAAGGTTGGCGTGCATGGGGCCGATGCCCGGATAGTCCAGTCCGGCAGAGATGGAATAGGGCTCTTCTATCTGTCCGTCCTCGTTCTGGATGACGTAGGTGCGCGAGCCGTGGATGATGCCCATCTTGCCGAGGGCGATGGTGGCGGCTGTCATTCCCGTTTCAATGCCTTTTCCTCCGGCTTCGGCGAGGACGATTTGCACGTGCGGGTCGTTGACGTAGTGATAGATGGTGCCGGCTGCATTGCTTCCTCCACCTACGCAGGCGATGAGGTAGTCGGGGCATTCGCGTCCCTCGTGTTCAAGGAGCTGCTTCCTTATTTCTTCGCTGATGACGGACTGCAGGCGTGCCACCATGTCGGGGTAGGGATGCGGGCCGACGGTGGAACCTATCACGTAGTAGGTGTCCGACGGATGGCAGCACCAGTCGCGGATGGCTTCGTTGGTGGCGTCCTTCAACGTCATATTGCCACTGGTGACGGGAACGACGGTGGCGCCGAGCATCTTCATCTTCTCCACATTGACGCGCTGGCGCTCTACGTCGGTCTTACCCATGTAGACGATGCATTCCATGTTCATCAAGGCGCAGACGGTGGCTGTGGCCACCCCGTGCTGCCCGGCTCCGGTTTCGGCGATGATGCGGCGCTTGCCCATGCGGCGTGCCAGCAATACCTGCCCGATGCTGTTGTTGATTTTGTGGGCACCGGTGTGGTTCAGGTCTTCACGCTTGAGGTAAATCCGGCAACCGTACTTCTCGGACAAGCGGTGTGCCAAGTAGAGTGGGGAAGGGCGTCCCACGTAGTCGCGCAGCAACTGGTCGTATTCACGCTTGAAGTCCTCACTTTGCAGCACCTTGAGGTAGGTGTTCTGCAACTCTTCTACACATTTGTGGAGGATTTCGGGAACGTATGCCCCGCCGAACTCTCCGTAATAACCTTCTTTGTCAACTAAGAAATTCATCATGTTATTTACTATTTGACGATTTACTATTTACTATTTCAGAAATCAAAACGCATTATTGTTTAAACGAAAAAAGCCCCGTCGCTTGGTGCGACAGGGCTCTTTTTGTTTTTTACTATATATTACATATATACATACGAGCGCTGCTCCCTTACGACTGTCGGAGTTGTAACGGGTGCCACCACCAATATGTATTTACTAACATTGTTTTCATTGACTTTTTTTGTTTTATCGGGGGCAAAGACAGTGCAAACCGAATGTATAATAAAATGAACTTGTTCATTATTTTATGCTGAGGTGCAGCCTGTCTTCGTTTTCGCGACAAATATAAGCACTTTGTTTTAACTGCCAAAATAAATATGACTTTTTTTCTGGATAAGAACATTTTTCTTGAAATATTGTTCTTATAAGTGTAGTAAAAACGAATATTCATTCAAAAAAAGAAAGGAACAAACTATGAATAGAAAACATTTAGTTGCCATAGGCGTGGTTATTGCTGTACTATTGTTATTATACTGGCTCTTTGTGGCCGAAGATATGAATGCCTGGCTGAATGTAAACTGATTTTTCGGGATTTTCGTGTGGAGTTATTCGGATAAAGATGTATCTTCGCAAAAAAACATAGACTCATGAAAGGATTAAGTTATTCATTTTTGCGTGCTATATGTGCGCTGGTTATCGGTTTGGTGCTGGTGATGTTTCCCGACCAGGCGGGTGATTACTTTGTGATTACGATAGGTGTCATTTTCCTGGTGCCTTCGCTTATCAGCATCATAGGCTACTTTGCACAGAGCACGGAAATGCGCAGCCGTTTCCCTATCGAGGGGGTGGGCAGCCTGCTGTTTGGCTTGTGGCTGATTATCATGCCCGGTTTCTTTGCCGATTTGCTGACATTTGTATTGGGATTTATCCTGGTGATGGGAGGAGTGCAACAGATTGCCTCGCTTTCCGCTGCCCGTCGCTGGATGCCGGTACCGGGAGGTTTTTATGTGGTTCCGGTATTAATTCTGCTTGCCGGCTTGGTTGCGCTGTTCAATCCTACGGGAGTACGCTCCACGGCATTTATTATTATCGGTATCAGCAGTCTGGTCTATGCGGCTTCGGAACTGCTGAACTGGTTCAAGTTTACGCGTCGCCGCCCGAAGACACCGGATGCTTCAGTAAAGGCAGTGGACGATATTGAGGATGCACAAATTATAGAATAAAAAAACAGACCATCTGTTGAGGTTGAACAGATGGTCTGTCAGGAGTAAACGGATGGTCTGTTCATGCCACACGGACCATCCGTTTTTATTGTTTCAACCATTCATTTATCAGCTCCATCACTTGCTTCTTTTCCTCTTCGGGCAGTGTGCCGATGCGTGCCCGATGGCTTCCGCCGGGCTCTACGAATACATGGATGTTCTTCTTCCCTTTCAGCCAGGTCACTCCGGCAGCCGTCCACGGGTCGTTCTGTCCGTAGATGAATATCATTTTCGGGTCATTCTCTTTTAGGAACTTCGTGATTTTCTTGCTTAGGGTCTTGTCGAAGGGCATGTCTTTCAGCTCTTCGGGAAGCATCAGACGATGCAGGTAATCCTTGCTCGATTGGATGGAAAGATACTTCTTGAAAGGCTTCGTATCGTAGCCGTAATAGCCCAGTTCGCGGGCGGCCTGCACGAAGAATGAGGCTGTGGGACTGTCGGCAATGAAGTAGTCGGGATTACTGATGTCGAGCAGATGGGCAAATATCTCATCGTCCGAGGCCGTGGTGGCAGGGATGCTGCTGACGGGAGTTCCCCACTGCCAAAGGGCAAAAGAATACTCCAGCACGCAATAGTCGTATATCTCTTCAACGGACGCACGGAACTTGAGTCCTTTTTCATTGCAATATTTCTCAAAGCGGGGGAGCAGTGCGGCTTTCCGTTTCAACACTTCCAACTGGAAGTCCTCAATCCGTTTGCGGTCCTCCGGAGTAGACACTTTCCTGAGGAAAGGCTCGTGGCGTCCGTCTTCCGCCCCGTAGCAGAGCGGAGCTACATAAGGCACGGAAATATCCACGTCGTCCGGATAGAACGTGCGGTAGAGCAGGGTAGTCTGTCCGCCCTTGCTGATGCCGGTCGCAATCCATTTGCCGGGATAGATGCTTTTAAAGGCGTTGCGGACGGCGTGCAGGTCGTCGGCAGAATTCTCGGCGGTGAGGTATTGCCAGTCTTTGGGCTCAGGGGTGGATTCCAGGAAATAACGGTATTCCACAAAAATCATGTTGGCATCGAGCAGCTCGGAAAGTTCCTCGCGATACTTGGGGTTGAGGGCATAGGCGGCTCCATAGCCTTCGGTTACAATCACCGTGGGACGGTCGAAGCCGACGTGGGAGACAATCACGCGCTGGCGGAAACTGCCCTTTTCGGGACGACGGTGGTCCAACGGCTGGGTAAAATAGGTTACATACTTCTCGGAGAACCGGGTGGACTCCAACGGACGGGTTTCCGTAATAGCGGAAATCCGACCCAGTTTTTGCTGCAGATCGGTTTGTGCCGGGGCAGCAGCCGCAACGAACAGCAAGGCAAACAGCAGGAACGCTGCATAGCAGTTACGTAAATTCTTCATGATGACAGGATTGTTTTATCTGACGGGCAAAGATAGGTTATTTCCCGCTTACCGCCAACAGTTGGCATGGACGAAAAAAGAGAGAGAACTGCCTCGCGGCACCTCTCCCCCCTGCAAACTTAAAACAACCAACAAAAGAATGAGATAGGGATTAAGGATTCATCCTTCATCCTTCATTTTTCATCTTATAAACAGTAACTCGCGATATTTGGGCAACGTCCACATCTGATTGTCGACGATGAGTTCCAGCTTGTCGATGTGGTAACGGATTTCCTCCATCATCGGTACGATGTTGTCGTGGTAGGCGATGGCTTTTTCACGTTCACTCTCAATTCTGTTGGCCACTTTGCGCGCCTCGATCATGGCATCCACATGCTCCTTGATGAAGGCGGTACGGTCGGCAATCTCTTCGATGAGTTCCAGATTCTTGGCAGACAGTTTTGCAGCCTTCTCTGCGGAGAACAGGTCTTTCATCTTGTAGACGTTGTCAATCAAATCCGACTGATACTGTGTAGCTACGGGGATAATGTGGTTCATGGCCAAATCTCCGAGCACGCGGGCTTCAATCTGTATTTTCTTGGTGTACATTTCCCATTTCACCTCGTTACGGGCTTCCAGTTCCTTTTTCGTCATGACACCGATGGACTCGAACATCCGGATGCTCTCCGGTTTCAGGTAGTTGTCGAAAATGACGGGAACACTTGTCTCGCAGTCCAGACCGCGGCGGGCTGCTTCGGCTTTCCATTCATCGCTGTAACCGTTGCCGTCAAAGTGGATAGGTTTGCAGACTTTGATGTACCGGCGGATGACTTCGAGGATGGCGGAGATTTTCGGCTCACCCTTTTCAATCAGTTCGTCCACATCTTTCTTGAATTCCGTTAACTGCTCGGCAAGGGCGGAGTTCAGCGCAATCATGGCACTGGCGCAGTTGGCCTCGGAACCCACGGCGCGGAACTCGAAGCGGTTGCCGGTGAAGGCGAACGGGCTGGTGCGGTTGCGGTCGGTATTGTCTATCATCAGTTCCGGAATCTGCGGGATGTCCAGCTTCATGCCTTGCTTGCCGCTGAGGCTGACGAGATCGTCCTTGGTGCTCTCTTCGATGTGTTCCAGCACCTGGCTCAACTGCTTGCCCAGGAAGGAAGAGATGATGGCCGGAGGCGCTTCGTTGGCACCCAGCCGGTGGGCGTTCGTCGCACTGGAGATGGAGGCTTTCAGCAATCCGTTGTGACGGTATACGGCCATCAGCGTATTCACTACGAAGGTGATGAAACGCAGGTTCTCTTCGGGCAGTTTGCCGGGTGCGTGGAGCAGGATACCGGTGTCCGTACCCAGCGACCAGTTATTATGCTTGCCGCTACCGTTGACACCCTTGAAGGGCTTTTCGTGCAGCAGTACGCGGAAACCGTGGTTACGTGCCACTTTACGCATCAAGGCCATGATGAGCATGTTGTGGTCTACCGCCAGGTTGCATTCCTCGAAGACGGGAGCCAGCTCGAACTGGTTGGGAGCCACTTCGTTGTGACGGGTCTTGACGGGGATGCCGAGTTTCAGCGCTTCGATTTCCAGTTCCTTCATGAAAGCGGCCACACGGCTGGGGATGGCCCCGAAGTAATGGTCTTCCAGCTGCTGGTTCTTGGCGCTGTCATGGCCCATCAGCGTGCGTCCGGTCATCAGCAGGTCGGGGCGTGCGGCGTACAACCCTTCGTCAACCAGAAAATATTCCTGCTCCCAGCCCAGATAGGCAACCACTTTCTTTACTTCCGGATTGAAATAGTGGCATACGTCGACGGCAGCCTTGTCTACGGCACGCAGGGCTTTCAGCAACGGTGCCTTGTAGTCCAGAGACTCACCGGTATAGGCGATGAAAATAGTCGGGATGCAGAGCGTGTCGTCTACGATGAATGCCGGGGAGGAGGGGTCCCATGCCGAGTAGCCACGTGCCTCGAACGTATTGCGGATACCGCCGTTCGGGAAACTGGAAGCGTCCGGTTCCTGCTGCACGAGCAGTTTGCCGGTGAATTCCTCCATCACGCCGCCTTTGCCGTCGTGTTCCACAAAAGCATCGTGCTTTTCGGCAGTACCTTCGGTCAGCGGATGAAACCAGTGCGTATAGTGGGTCGCCCCCATTTCAACCGCCCATTTCTTCATACCTGCGGCAACCTCGTCGGCTATGCTGCGGTCCAGCGGAGCTCCGTTGTCAATCACATCCGTCAGTTTGGCATACACCTTGCTCGGCAGATAGCGGAACATCTTCTCCTTGTTGAATACATACTTGGCAAAATACTCTGACGGACGTTCCGCCGGGACTGCCACTGCAACGGGTTTCTTCTTGAACGCCGTCTCTACTACTCTGAATCTCAATTTTGACATAATACCTTAGAGTTGTAATTGTTGGTTTAATAAAATATAAAATCATTATGCACCGTAGGCAGACTCGCCGTGTTCGTAAATGTCGAGTCCTTCTTCCTCCACACGTTTGGAAACGCGGAGGCCGTGGATTTTGTCGAGTCCTTTGAAGATGATGAATCCCATGCCTGCTGCCCATGCGCCTACTACGAGTGCACCGAATACCTGCGCTCCGAGAAAGCTCCAGCCTGCACCGTAAAACAGTCCCTCACTGGTGGAAAACAGTCCGGTGAGGATGGTTCCCGTGAAACCGCAGACGCCGTGTACGGAACTGGCCCCTACGGGGTCGTCAATTTTCAGTGTCCGGTCGATGAATTCCACCGAATAAATCATCAGGATGCCGCAGATGGTGCCGATGATTACCGCCCCGAAAGGAGAAACCATGTCACAACCGGCCGTGATGCCTACCAATCCGGCCAGAATGCCATTCAGTGTCAGAGACAAGGAGGGTTTGCCATATTTCATCCAGCTTACCGCCAATGCAAAGAAACCGCCTGCGCAGGCTGCCAGATTGGTGGTGAGGAATACATGCGAGATGGCCCTTGCATCGTCCGTAGTGGCTGCTGCCAACTGTGAACCGGGGTTGAAGCCGAACCATCCGAACCAAAGGATGAATACACCCAGTGCCGCAATCGTGAGGTTATGTCCCGGAATGGCTCTTGACTTGCCGTCTTTGCCGTATTTTCCGATGCGCGGGCCGAGGATGGCCGCACCTACCAGGGCAATCCAGCCGCCTACGGAGTGGACGATGGTGGAACCTGCGAAGTCATGGAAAGTTGTTCCGAATGTTTCCATCATGAAGGAACCTGCCTCACCGTTCATCAGCCAGCCGCCGCCCCAAGTCCAGTGACCGGAAACGGGATAAATCAGCACACTGATGAAGATGGTGTAAACCAGGTACATGGAGAATTTGGTACGTTCTGCCATAGCTCCGGACACGATGGTGGCAGCCGTTGCGCAGAATACAGTCTGGAATACCAGGAAACCTTCCGTGGGAAGCCCGCCTCCGTCGTAGAACGAGAGGTCGAAGAAATGGGGCATTCCTATGAATCCGCCTGCACCGAACATCAGTCCGAAACCGATGAACCAGTAGAGCAGGCTGCCAAACATGAAGTCAACGAAGTTCTTCATCAGGATATTGGCCGTATTTTTTACTCTGGTGAAACCGGCTTCGACCAGTGCAAAGCCCGGCTGCATGAAGAATACCAGCATGGCTGCAAGCAGCATCCATACAGTGTTCAGTCCGTTGGTCAGTTCACTTAAAATAAGTTTATCCATAATTTCTTGTTGCTTTTAGTTGTATTGTATTTTCTTAGTTGTGGTTTGTAGCTGCCCGTTATCTTTCTTGTTCGGCATTGTAGAGTGCGATGTCGCCTCTCTCTGCAGTACGTATGCGTATGGCATCCTCAATGGGGATGACGAAGATACGTCCGTCGCCGATTTCACCGGTTTGTGCAGATTTGATGATGGCTTGTACGGTCTTTTCCGCATTCTTGTCGCGTACCACGATGGAGATAAGAATCCGTTCGATGGAACTGGTGTCGTACATGACACCACGGTAGATACGGGCTTGTCTGGATTTCCCGATGCCCCGTACATCATAATAGGAGAACCATTCGATGTCCGCTTCGAGCAGCGCGTCCTTCACGTCCTCGAACTTGGTCTTTCGGATAATAGCTTCAATCTTTTTCATACCTTAAATAATTTACGATTAGACAATTTACGATTTACCGTTCGGTGTGTGTAAATCATAGGTTTTTCATCTTAGAAACTTAGTCCGACTACGAAATAGGCACCTTCAGACCTTGGATTCCAGGTTGCTTTGGCAAACAACGGGAGGGAGAAGGAATCGGTGATTTTGATGTCTTTTGATACTCCCAGACTGACGTCGCATACGGCAAATCCGTTGGCTCCATAGAAGTCCGTGGCCCAAGGGGTAGCGCCTATCTCGGCCGCCCAGTCCAGTCCGCCCAGTGTGAAGGGGGCTGCCACGGAGATGTAGGATGAATAAGCACGGTCACCGTCTTTGTCAACACCGTCGTCGCCTGCAAAGTTGGTATACCAGTTTATGGCTACGGGGCCGAAATCATAGCCGATTTGCGCTTCGAACAGATGTGAGTTGGCAGCATTGTGTGCACCGTACTGGAAGTATTTGGCTGTCACCCCATCTCCGGTCACATTGTACCAGTAGTCCGTCACCGATACGCTGAAGCCTCCGGTTGAATATCCCAGTATGAGGTCGAACTCTTTCGTGTCCGAACTCTCGATGCCTACGGAGCCCCAAGCTCCCAGAGAGAAACCTTTGTAGGCGATGGATGCGCTCGGCTGGAGGCTTACCCCTCCCAAATCCTGGCCACGCCACACGTAACCGCTTACGAGGTCGACGCCTGCCGACGCTTCCACTTTATCCTGAGCCTTTGCCGTGAAAGGCATTGCCATTGATAACAGCGCCATTGCCATTATTCCCCATTTTACACTTTTTGTTTTCATACCTTTTTACCTTTAAGTTTAGAAAAATTCCGGATGATCAGTCCGACTCGATTATAGCAAGTACCTCGCTAATTCAATTGTTTTTTTATTTCAGCCACTTCCGGATGCGCTTCATGGCTTCCACGCAGTCTTCGTGCTTGCCGAAGGCCGTCAGCCGGATATATCCTTCACCGCTGGGGCCGAAACCTACACCCGGTGTGCCCACTACATTGGCTTCGTACAGCATCTGTTCGAAGAACCGCCAGGAACTTGTTCCGTCGGGTGTTTTCAGCCAGATGTAAGGAGCGTTCACACCGCCGTAGACTTTCAGCCCGGCCGCTTCAAGGCCCTGCTTCATGGTCCGGGCATTGTCCATATAATAATCTATCGTTTCCTTTATCTGCCGCTGTCCCTCCGGTGTGTAGATGGCTTCCGCCGCCCGCTGGGTGATGTAGCTGGTGCCGTTGAACTTGGTAGATTGGCGGCGGTTCCAGAGCTTGTTCAGCGGGATGCGTTCGCCTTCCAGCGTGGCGGCAGTGAGTTCTTTCGGCACAACGGTGTAGCCGCAGCGTACTCCCGTGAATCCGGCAGTTTTCGAGAAGCTGCGGAACTCGATGGCGCATTTCTTTGCTCCCTTTATCTCATAGATGGAGTGGGGCACGTCGTCTTCGCGGATGAAGGCTTCGTAGGCAGCATCGAACAGAATCAGCGTGTCGTTGGCGAGCGCATAATCTACCCATTTCTTCAATTCGGACTTGGTCAGAGTGGTTCCCGTCGGGTTGTTGGGATAGCAGAGGTAGACAATGTCGATTCGTTTGTCCGGAATCTCCGGGATGAAGTCGTTCTCGGCGGTACAAGGCATGTAGGTAACGTTGCTCCACTGGCCGTTTCCTTCCAATACTCCGGCACGTCCGCACATCACGTTGCTGTCTATATAGACCGGATAAATAGGGTCGGTCACGCCTACACTGTTGTCGTGGCGGAGAATGTCACCGATGTTTCCCGTGTCGCTCTTTGCTCCGTCGTTCACGAAGATTTCCGTAGGACCGAAGTGGATGCCGCGTGGAAGGTAATCGTGCTTGATGATGGCTTCTATCAAGAAGTCGTATCCTTGCTCGGGACCATATCCACGGAATGTCCGTGCGTCAGCCATCTCCTCCACTGCCTTGTGCATCGCTTCGATGCAGACTGGTGGCAGTGGCCGGGTAACGTCTCCGATACCCAGACGGATGACCTCTTGCTTGGGATGTGTTATCCTGAAAGTATTTACCTTCTTGGCTATGTCTGAAAACAGATAACTGCCCGGTAGCTTTAAAAAATGTTCGTTTACTAATGCCATAATCTTTTCTTGGTTGATAGTTGGTGGTTAGTCAATTAATTCAATTTTGCCGTCGAATACTTTGGTGGCTTCTCCCGTCATCAGTACATGCCTGGTGGCGATGTCCCATCGGATGTTGAGTGAGCCTCCGTCCATGATGATGATGGATTCCCTTCCTGCGCGTCCGGTGAGGAAGGCTGCCACGGCAGTGGCACAAGCTCCGGTTCCGCAGGCTTGGGTGATGCCCGAGCCTCGTTCCCAGACACGCATCCTTATTTTTCCTTCTCCCAATATCTGGGCAAATTCTACATTGATGCGTCCGGGGAAGAGAGGGTGATTCTCCAGTTTGGGACCGATGACTGTAAGGTCGATGGCTTCAATATCATTGACAAAGATTACCAGATGCGGGTTTCCCATGGATACGGTGGTCCCTACATATCGTTCTCCGTCCACTTCGATGGGCTGTTCTTTCATCGGTTTGGCTCCTTTGCCGTCGTAGTCTGCCGGTTCGTCGGCAGGTATGCCCATGTCTACGGTTACAGAGTTGACCTTTCCGTCTGCCAAGTGCAGGTTTAGCATCCTTATACCTGACAGTGTATCGAGTGCGATTTCTGTTTTGGAGGTCAGTCCGTAGTCAAAAAGATATTTTCCGATGCAGCGGCTTGCATTGCCGCACATCCGGGCCTCCGAGCCGTCGGCATTGAATATCCGCATGCTGAAATCGGCCTTGTCCGAAGAACCGATAAGTACCAGACCGTCACTTCCAATTCCCGTATGCGGTGCACTCCATGCCCTCGCAAGTTCTTCCGGATGGCTGATAGGATATTGGGTCGTATCTACATAAATGTAGTCGTTTCCGGCACCGTGCATCTTGGTGAATTTTATAGCTCTTGTCATTTTGTCCTTTATCAGTTGGTTAATATATCCTTTTGTTTTATTTCGATGCAAATATACGACGTTTTGTTTTATAATTAACTGTAAAGCATATCTATTTTCTATTATTTTTTAGCGAAACTTTCATTCAATGAGAATATCTACTGTCAGGCTTTCAATTTAAAAGCATATGGCTTTGTTTTTATATAAATTGTAATCCATGTGAAAGTTTAGTTTGATTCAAAATAAGAAAAAAGATTTTTTATAAGACTAATTGCTATCTTTTTGAAAACAATAAACCGCTCCATTGCGAACATAATGAAGCGGTTTGTTTGGTTTTTGTTTCTAAATGTATAAGGAACGGCTATTTTTTCTTTAAAATTTCTTCCAGCACTACCGGTTCATTGGTTGTGATGAAATCTACTCCTTGGCTGATAAGCCATTCCATGTCTTTGGCTTCGTTTACAGTCCAGGCGTTCACTTTCATGCCGAGGTCGTGACATTCCTTTATCCATTCGGGATGTTTTTGGAAGACACTGAAGTGATAGTCGGGACCGGCACAACCCCATGCTTTCAGCTCCTTGGGGGTAAGGTCACCGGTCAAGTAGTAGACGGGGGTGCCTTTGGGTGCCAGACGGATAAACTCCTTGGTGGCATGTTGGGAGAAGGTGATATATTCCGTACGGTCCTCCAGCCCTTTGTCCTTTATCATTTTTACGATGCCCTCTACGGCTCGTGTTTCCTGTTCGGGGGTCTTGTGGGCTTTCAGTTCGAGGATAAGGCGGGTTTTCAGGCTTTTTGCCTTGTCCAGATACTGTTGCAGGGTAGGGAGTTGTTCGCCGTTGTCCAGTTGTACGGCGGTGCATACCTTGGCTGTGGCATCTTGCATAGTCACGCCTTTAAAGGTGGCGTCATGATTGACAACCAGCTGATTGTCTGTGGTGAGCCAAACGTCGAACTCGGAACCGTAGCAGTGGATAGAATCAGCCTTTACAAGTGCGGCAAGGGAGTTTTGGGCCGAGCCGTCCGTAGTCCAGAAACCACGGTGGGCAATGACTTCCTGGGCCTGGATAGTGCCGCATGCAGCAAAGAGCAGGGCGGAAGCAAAAAATAGTTTTTTCAGATTCATAATGATTAGGGTGTTTTGTTATGGACACAAAGATAAGTATTATATTTCTTTTATTAAATCTAACCTCTGAGTAATTTCAGTATGTACTTTCCAGGCATCACGATACGGGCTTTCAGTTGGGGTGAGCTGTTCAACTCGTATAGGATTTTCCAGATTTTCCCTCCCAGTTTTCCAAAATCCGTCAGTCTCAGGATGGCATTCAAATCGTGTATGTCGGTTACTTTCTGCCTTGCCAGTTCTTCCATTAGGCCTTGGTAATTATGCGTCTGTCTGTTGAGCGTGTACTCCGGTGGAGTCAGAAGAATCTCCTCCTTCCTTCTTCCCGTCTCCCCTTGGGGAGATAGAGAGGGGTTTTCTTTATTCTCTTTATTTAGTTTATTTGCTAAAGCGCTGCTTGTCTTGGCATCCCTGATTCTCTGCTGGTTAACCAGTCCACCGCGACGTCCGGCTTCCTTTTTAGCTTCTTGTTGGGCGTCCCATGGCTCCATGCGGCGGCTTAGTCCGGGGGATGAGAAGCTTGTCTCGTTCACCTCGAACAGCGCATAGTCATAGATGATTCGCTTCAGTGTGGCAGTTGTCACCCTTGCTTTTTGTGCCAGTATGGGAATCACTTTCAGGCTGGCTTTATATTCGTTCTGCAATCTGAGGAATTCGAGCACTGTCCAGTAAATGCCATATCCTTTCATACCTTCTTCTTGTATCATAATCATTAATTTTAGGTTGCTGCCGGCATTGGCATCATGTAGTAAATAAGCCTCCATAGCTTTTGATATTGGTGTTTTTTTGTTAGTTTACTATCGGTCTCCATTCCATAAAGTTCTCAATCAGAAAAGTCCGCCAGCCTTGTTGTTCCGCGTCCCAATAGGCTACGTGAGCTTTAATGCTTGTCATGTCATGTTTCTTTTTGAAGTCGCTTTCGTAGGAAACAAGGGTTCCTCTTCCCATGTAGAAGCTGCCGTCCTGCTTTCGGTAGGCTATCAATGCATATCCGTATCGCATGTATTCCAATAGGGAATTTATGCGTTGTGCCATCCATTGTACAGACTCCATGCTCAATGTCGTGTTTTCCGTAATCCGTTTTTCCCATAGCTTTTTTGCTTTTTCTGTTTTGGATACAAATTTCTCCTCAAATTCAGTTTTTTCTTTTCCCATTTTTTATGTTTTTAGGGTTAGTAAATGTATGATAATCAGCAATGAAAAAGGGCTACTCCTTTCAGTACGGATGGCTACGCCCTTGCCTTGTTGAGGCTACACCATCCGACAAGAAAGGTGTAGCCCTTCTGTCCGGTTGCTGACGGCGGCAAAATTACTGCCTTTCCAGGTACTGAACTATCAGTGATTTATCCTTACATCATATCCGTATGGGTCAATCAGTGTGGTGTCTTCCTGTTTTATGATGGCCCATACCTTCTCCAATTCGGTGATTATCGTACTGTAAGTCAAAGGCTTTTGCTCTCCTCTGGTTCTCTTTGTGAAGTTTTCGGAAGCAACGAATAGTTTGGCTATATCTGTAATTTTCTTGATATTTGTTCCTTCAAAATAGCCTGATTTAAAGGCTCTTAAGTAACCTACATAAACATGGGTCTGGTCTCCGTAGTAAACCCGTTCTGACAATAGATTTTCGTTCACTATGGAGCAGTGCTCTTTGACTTTTGTTACTTTTATTTTCTGTGTATCAGATTGATACGACATGCTTCTCTGTTCGTTACTGTTGAGATGCTTCTTTTTTTGAGTTCTTTCATTTGTGTAATTCTTCGTTCGTTTAACTGTTTTTTATTCTGGTTAAAAAATGCGAAAGTGTAAAAAGTGAGGGAGAAATAAGGGGATTTTGGAGGGAAATGTGAAGGGTGAGTTGTAAATGGTTGATATATAAGATGATATGCTGTTTTAAAAACGTACGTTTAAAAAACACCTATTTCGAACTTATACAAGACATACTCAAAGAGCTAAAAATAAGAAGATTTTAACTGATTACATATATTGCATATACTACTGAAATTCAATGCAATATACTTATCATTATTTATTATTAGGAACATTTTTCTATCAAACATTTTGCCATTACAAAAAACGTCTCTATCTTTGCGTTCATTAAACGTACGATTAAAAAACGCTTTTTTGTTTCTAATACGTTCGTTTATAGTCTCTTACCAAAAGGTAATGAACAACCGCAGAGAATCTGTTGACAAGAAGAGCATAGTGCTTGTCAAACTTCCCATAAAATGCTCGCAAGTGATTGAACTACAGTTCTGTAATAGTAGTTCAAAGCCCCCAAGGAATACCTTTTTCTAAGTAAAATTAGCAAGAATAGAAATGGATAAAGAGACCGAAGTTTGGTTTGCCATGCGTGCCACATACCGCAGGGAGCTTGAGGCTATGCATCTTCTCGAAAAGGCAAATCTTGGCTGTTTCATTCCCATGCAATATAAGATAAGTATCCGTAGGGGCAGGAAAGTCCGTGCTTTGGTTCCCGTCATCCGTAACCTGGTTTTTGTCCATGCACGTCCTTCCGAAGTACAGCGATTTAAATCTCAAATTACTTATTTGCAATATATCACCGATACCCGTAGCGGTCGGAAAATAGTCATTCCCGACCATGATATGCAGCGTTTCATAGCCGTCGCCGGTACCTACAATGACCATCTTCTCTATTTCCAACCCGAAGAACTGAATCTCTCCAAAGGTACGAAAGTCCGTATCACCGGTGGCGACTTCGAGGGTCAAGAAGGTGTTTTTCTAAAAGTAAAAGGTGCCCGTGATCGTCGCGTAGTGATTGCTATACAAGGTATCATTGCCGTTGCCATGGCGACCATCCATCCAGACCTCATTGAAGTAATCCGCTAGTCTTTAATTTATAATTACTACTCATGTCTCTTTTAGAAGAAGCACTCCTCCTTCAGCGTGCCGCGCACGATCTGATGTATTTGGGTATGGACGGTAGTCCTATCTATAGCGATGATTTGTCTCGTCGTAACAGCGAAGTCTATCGCTTGACCACAACTTTGTATAATTCCGGCACCTGGGGCACCACGGTGGAGGAGCAGGCAAATGTCTGTCTTGCTCTCTTGAAGGGGTATAGTGCCTCGTTCATTGACCATGGTGAAAAACTACAGCATGTGCAGGAGGTATTGAGGCGTTGCTGGGATACCCTTGATTCCCTTCCTTCCTCTTTGCTGAAACTCCGCTTGCTTACGGCTTGTTATGGAGAGGTTTTCGATGAGCCTTTGGCCGACGAAGGCCGTTCTATCATTGCTTCTTGGAGTGTTGCATCACTGACTGCCGAGCAGCAGGAAGCAGTTGACGAGTTTCAGAATGTGGTGGATAATCCTTATCCATGGGAGGAAATGGAATAAAAATGTATAAATAGGATTTCTCTTTGAAGAAAAAACGTATATTTGCATATAGCTTCTAAAAAAGAGAAATAAGATGGAACAGATGCGTAAACTGCCAATTGGTATACAGACTTTTGAAAAGCTGCGTGAAGAAAATTATCTTTATGTAGACAAAACAGCAATGGTCTATAAGATAGCATCCAATTCCACTCCCTATTTTTTGAGCCGTCCTCGCCGTTTCGGTAAGAGTTTGCTTATATCTACCTTCGAAGCTTACTTTCAAGGACGTAAAGATTTGTTTCACGGGCTTGCCATCGAAAAACAGGAAACCCGGTGGGAGGAATACCCTGTATTGCATCTGGACTTGAATGCACGTAAATATGAAACAGCCGGAGATTTGGTAGCCATGCTTAATCAATATCTGGAAAAGTGGGAATTGAAATATGGTGCGGAAAAGCAGGAGCGTAGTCCCGAAGAGCGTTTTGCCTATGTGATAGAGCAGGCGTATGCCCAGACGGGTAAGCAAGTGGTAGTGTTGATTGATGAATACGATAAGCCTTTGCTTCAAGCTCTTTCGGATGAAAAGTTAACGGAAGAGTATCGTCGGATATTGAAAGCCTTTTATGGGGTACTGAAAAGTGCCGACCGTTATCTCCGCTTTGTTTTTTTGACGGGTGTGACGAAGTTTGCGCAGATTAGCGTGTTCAGTGATTTAAATCAGTTGCAGGACATCAGTACATGGCCCGACTATTCTTCTTTATGTGGTATTACTAAGGAAGAACTGCTCACAACGTTTACTCCGGAGATAGAACGTTTGGGTGTTTCCAATGGGATGGACTTCGATACAACTTTGGAGCGGATGACGAAGCTGTATGACGGTTATCATTTTTACCCTCATTGTGAAGGGGTTTTTAATCCTTTCAGTGTGTTGAATGCATGCAAGTCGAAGATTTTGGATAATTTCTGGTTTCAGACCGGTACTCCTACCTACTTGGCTAACTTGTTGAAAAAGAGTGATTATGATTTGCGCCTTTTGATTGAGGGAGTTGAAGTGACGGCTTCTGCTTTTTTTGAGTATCGTGCAGAAGTAAAGAACCCGCTTCCCATGATTTACCAGAGTGGTTATCTGACCATCAAAGACTACGACAGGGATGTTTTATTGTACACTTTGGGTTTTCCCAATGATGAGGTACGCTATGGTTTCTTGAATTTTCTGGTACCTTATTATACGGAAGTGACCGATGATGAAACCGGTTTCCACATAGCCAAGTTTATGCGTGAACTCCGTTCCGGTGATGTGGATGCTTTCATGGAACGTCTCCGGGTGTTTTTTGCCGGTATGCCATACGATTTGAGCGATAATACGGAACGTCACTACCAGGCTGTCTTTTATGTGGTTTTCACTTTGATGGGACAATTTGTTGAGACGGAAATCCGTAGTGCCCACGGTCGTGCCGATGCCGTGGTGAAGACGAAAGATACCATTTATGTTTTTGAGTTTAAACTGAACGGCAGTGCCGAGGAGGCTTTACGGCAGATTGATGAAAAAGGGTATCTGATTCCTTATAGGTTGGACGGGAGGCGTCTTGTCAAAGTGGGGGTGAATTTCAGCAAGGAAAGGCGTAATGTAGACAGGTATATTGTGGAAGATTTTGTTTTCTAAAATTGGAAATATGGTTACCATCAAAAATAAGGAATACGGTTCTAATATCAGCCTTGCTGCCATCTGCAATTCTCTTTGCAAGGCGGAACATCAGTTGCTTGAGGAGTTTGTCACGGTCGGTGCCAATGCATACGTGGTACGCAATACGCAAAACTCCCTATAAACTCTAGAAGTTCGGTCTTGTGCTGACATATGAGGATGATGTTAAAGGTGAATGGCACATGCTGATGCCTGACTCTGTACGAGATTCCCTTTCGGACCTCGTCCCTCAGTTTATGAATTATATAAATGCCGGCCAGCTGATACCTTCGGTAAAGGAAATCCGGATGCGGATGGCGTTGCATCGCTTTTTGGATAGGGAGAGTTGGTGCCGGATTCAAAAAATAACGTATTATTGCTTACCCATATGGACGGTAAGCACTCAATTGTTTATTTGCTTTACCGCCCCGTATGCTAGATTTTTGTGCCATAAAGATAAAACGAATGCTTATGGCAAGCAGCACGGATTTCAAGAATTTATGGAAACGCTATCAAAAGGAGGGAGTTTCCAAGTTCATCTCTCATGTCCGGGCAAAGTTCAAACTTGCTGCAGACATCGCCAAAGACGAAGAGGCGGCATGGTTTGTGGAACAAATTGGGCGGTTGTATCTGATAGAGGCTGAATGTTTGATGCGTCGGCTCACTCTCGGGGAGATAAGGAAAAGAAGAAATAAATCCGATGTCAGTGAGATATTGAAAGGCTTGAGGAAACAGGTATTGGAACTTCAGCAGGATAAACGCTGTCACTACGGTAAAATGATGGAGACAGCTTTGGCTTATATGTTGAACGGCTGGGATGACCTGCTTAAATATCGCCACTGGGGCGACTACACGATAGACAACATGGTGGCGGAACGTGCGATACGTCCCTTTGCCGTATCGCGAAATAATTCTCTTCACTTCAGCAGTGAGGAGGGTGTCAATGTGGCAATGACTTTCTATACCATTATCGAAACGGCCAAGATGTACCTCTCGGATATCAAGGGATATCTTATACATGTATTCCGTGAACTATTGTCAGGAAACAAGAACTACGAAATGCTGATTCCATCAGGCATTTCGGTTTGAATTAAGTTAAATCGAAGTCAAATATAATAAGACCAATTCCCTTTCTCGCTGATTTTCAGTAGGGAAAAAGGTATTGAGTGCTTACTTTTAAACCTTTTCAGGTCTAAAATGACTGCTTACTTATTTTCAGAAGAGTCCAAAGTGATTGAGTGCTTACGATGATGTTAATTTGCAAAGTGAAAAATATATCTGACTATATATATAGGTATAAAACCTTAATTGAAAATTTTGGCTATCTAACTTTATTACAGATATGTAATTTATTGATACCACTTGTTACATATCCTTATTTAATTAATACTTTAGGAAAAAATTTATATGGTGTAATCATATATTCTCAGGCAATAGTTAGTTATTTAGCAATATTTGTAAACTGGGGATTTAATATCTCAGCTACGAAATATATTAGCATTAATAGAGAAGATTCAAAGAAGATAAACGAAATAGTTAGTGTGGTATATATTGTAAAAACCTTGCTTTTAATTATAGTATTTGGATTCTTATTTTTAATATTTCTTTTTCCTGAAATTCGAGAATATAAATTATTATATATTTTTTCAATGTGGCAATGTATTTATGAATGTTTATTTCCTATATGGTTTTTTCAAGGTATAGAAAAAATGAAATATATTGCAATTTTTTCTTTCATAGGACGTGTAGTGTTTATTCTATTGATATTTATATGGGTCACTACACCGCAAGATTATTTATTGGTTCCACTTATAAATGGCATTGGAGCTATTATTACATCTCTTATAGCCATATATATACTAATATATAAATTTAAAATTAAGTTTAGATGGCAGTCTTTAGCGACTATATTTTATCATACAAAAGATTCAACCAAACTTCTCTTAACGTCAATAACAGGTATAGTGAAAGATAGGACTAATACTATAGTTATTGGTAGCGTTTTGGGAATGGGAGAAGTTGCTTATTATGATTTTGTAGAAAAAATAGTAAATGTATTATCTACTATATTTTATACAATAAGTAATGTTGTATTTCCATATTATAATAAAAATGCTAATAAAATATTTGCCCGTAAACTTTTAATATATACTACTGTAATAGGAGTTTTATTATATTTTATTGTTGGATGTTCTTTGAAATCATTTATTCTTTTATTTTTTAATAATGATATGCTAATGGCAATTCCTGTGTATTGGATGTTGGGAACTCTGTTTATATATCGCCATTTAAGTTATTTTCTTGGAACTGTTATATTAATAAGTCACAATCATGTAAAAGATGTTATTGTCAATATGTTTTATAGTATGTTCGTGTATTTGTTCGTAATAATGTTTTTGGGAATTATTGATTGTTTAAATATATATACTTTATCTATATCATTGGTAATATCTGTTTTCTTTGAAACTTTACAGAGATGGTATTATTGTAAAAAATATGGTATAATATGATGAATTTCATAAATCGGTTTATGAGACTCTTTAGGAGAAGGACTGTCAATATAGGACGAGATGTACAATTATTAGGAAATACTGTTATAGGCTGTGATTGTTCTTTTTCAGCTCGCGTTATTTTCAGTAATTCTATTATTGGAGATTATTCATATGTAAATTATAACTCTATTATACATTGTTGCCATATAGGAAAGTTTTGTTCAATAGGTCCTAATGTCGTAGCTGGCTTGGGTAATCATCCAGTAGAAAAGAACGTTACGACTTCTCCGAGGTTATTTTTAAAAGGAAAGTTCCTTTTAGAAGATAGGTATGACCAGTTTGCTATAGTTACTATTGGAAATGATGTATGGATTGGTGCTAATGTGACTATTGTAAATGGAGTTACAATTGGTGATGGTGCAGTAATAGGAGCAAATTCTATTGTAACTAAAGATATACCGCCTTATTCAATTTATGGTGGAGTACCGGCTAAATGTATTAGAATGCGCTTTGAGCAGAATCAAATAGATTTTTTGTTAAAATTAAAGTGGTGGAATATGGATGAGGAATGGATAAGAAGTAATAGTTTACTTTTTTCAGATGTTAATTGTTTAATGGAAAAATATGGAATTTCTCTTTAGTGTATTTACTCCGACTTACAATAGAGCGAATACTATAGGACGTACCTATGAATATTTGTGTAAACAAACATTACGTAGTTTTGAATGGATTATTGTGGATGATGGTTCCACAGATAATACAGAAGAAATAGTTCAGAAATGGATAAATACAAATAAAATTTCCATTGTATATTTGAAGCAGGAGAATGGGGGAAAGCATCGTGCATTTAATAGAGCAGTGCAGATAGCTAAAGGGGAAATCTTTATTTGTTTAGATTCTGACGATTATTATATTGAAACTGCACTAGAAATAATTTATTCATATCATTTGATACATAAGGATAATCCTTGGATAGCAGGATTTTCATGTAATTCTTTAGATTTACATGGAAATCTAATAGGAACTTCGCTACCTGTAGACGAGTTGGTTGTTTCACATTATAACCTTTACAATTCATTGTCAGTAAAAGGAGATAAAGGGTTAATTTATTATACTCGTATTTTGAAAGAATATCCATTCCCTGAATTTGAGAATGAATTCTTTGTAACAGAAGCATTGGTTTTAAATAGAATTTCTTTGCGATATAAAATATGTTGTATTAAGCGAAGTTTAGAAATAAAAGATTATCAAAGAGATGGTCTGTCTAGCAAATACAGACATCTGTGTTTAAGAAATCCTAATGGTTATGCTCTGTATATAAATGAGAGGAATTATTTTAATTTATCATTTACTAACTATGTTATTAATGCTGCAAGTTATGTGCGTTATAGTCTATTTGCAGGAAAAAGTTTTAGGAATATATATAAAGAAGCTATAAATAGAAGATGGACTTTTATAATAGCCTGTTTCTTAGGAATTTTATTATATATTAAAGATAAAAGTAGGTCATGAAAAAAAATCTTTTATTCATTATAGATAATTTGAAAGGTGGTGGAGCAGAAAGGATATTGATAACAATACTTCAACATCTTGATGCAAAAAAATATAATGTAGATCTTTTTTTAATAAATAGAGAGGGTGTTTATCTTGATAGTGTTCCTCGGAATATATGTTTATATTCTGCTTTGGGGGATTCAAATCTGCTAATAAATAAAATTAAGAGACGTATTTTACTAACGTTTCCTAGCTTGTTCTATATCTTTCATATAAGGAAACTATACGATTGTTATATTGCTTTTAGAGAGGATACTGCTACCAGAATTTTATTTAAAGCTCCTGCTACTGCGCAAAGAGTGGCTTGGCTACATACAGATTTAATAAAGCATACCTACTGTAAAACAACTAATAAGCGGAGATATTTTCGTGACCTTCCTTCTTTAAATCAAATAGTATGTGTTTCTAAAGCTTGTCAAAAGACATTGATAAATTTATGCCCTGCTGTCAAAAATAAATCGATTGTTTTATATAATCCTATTGATATTTCTGATATTATACAAAAATCAAATGTACATATTAATGTACCATTTAGTCGGGATAGAATAAATTTATTGGCTGTAGGTAGGATTGACAAAGGTAAAAATCATCGATTTTTGATTGAGTGTATGCCTTTATTGTTGAACAAGGGAAATTTTACATTATGGATTTTAGGTGTGGGGCCTTTACAAGTTGAGTTGGAAAAACTGAGAGATGATATGGGATTGCAAGATTATGTACATTTTTTAGGGTTTAAAGAAAATCCATATCCTTTAATAAAATCCTGTGACGTATTTGTTTTATCTTCCCTATATGAAGGATTACCGACTGTAATAATAGAAGCTTTAATTTTAGAAAGAAATATTGTTTCCTCTCCTTGTGTAGGTGCTGAAGAAGTATTGTGTAATGGAGAGTTTGGATATGTGGCTTCATTGGATATAAATTCTTTTTCGGAAGCAATTTGTAAAGCGTCAGAACATTCTTTGTTGATATCCACTAAATTAAGGCATAGATTATCTGATTTTGATTTGAATCAGCAAATATGTAAAGTTAATACTTTATTTAGATGGTAAGCAGTCAAAAAATGGCTATTGATTGCAACCTCTATCTTCGCTGCGAACAAAAAT
>NZ_QTMH01000018.1:96717-97437 GCF_003603065.1 Bacteroides sp. AF20-13LB | reverse complement strand
CTGACCGTGTCACTCACACCCGAAGCCATGCAGATGGTCAGGATGGTGGCGAACAGGAATCCCGATTCCCCCTATCTGTTTCCCATTCTGCAGAGCGAGGAAGGTACGGAAGCGGCATACCGGGAATACCAGTCGGCACTCAGGGGATTCAACCAGCGGCTGGCAGTACTCAGGCAGTGCCTGGGAATGCAGTCGGCACTCAGTACCTATGCAGCCAGACACACCTGGGCCACAATGGCTTACCATTGCGAGATACACCCCGGAATCATATCGGAAGCCATGGGACACTCCTCCATCACGGTGACGGAAACCTATCTGAAGCCTTTCAGCAACAGAAAGATTGACGAGGCGAATCAAAGGGGAATTTCTTTTGTAAGAAGCGGAGCGTGTACAGTATAAAAGACGTTACTTCTTTTGATAGGATAGAATAGATTTGTCGCATATTTTCCGGAATCTTCAAACAGAGTTTTGAGGAACGGAATGGTACTGTCTTTACGGAGCTCCAATCGGTGCTATCAATGGACTGTCATTCAACCTTTTGAACTGAAAAATACATACTTTTATTCTTTGAGAGCCTCATTTCATCCCTTTCCCACTGTCATCTTTCTGGACTTCCAATCCTCTTTCCAATATCCCAACGGACTGTTTTTTACTATTCCAAACAAAACCGGTCTATTTTCTCCTTATTCCCTGATTATTAACGGGATTAACAAGATTTCA
>NZ_QTMH01000018.1:0-96707 GCF_003603065.1 Bacteroides sp. AF20-13LB | reverse complement strand
TATTTTCTCCTTATTCCCTGATTATTAACGGGATTAACAAGATTTCATTACCTGCGAAGTAACGGAAAAAATCATATAATCAACAACTATGTGAAAGGGAATGAAAATGAGAGATTATTCACTTTTTTATTTTTTAAATTTATAAATTTAAAGTTTTCAATTATGAACAAGAAGTTTCTAAGTGTAATCCTGTTTAGTGCCTTAATGGTTGGTACTGCAGGAACTTTCACGTCTTGTAAGGACTATGATGATGACATTGATCAGATCAACAATGAGTTGACTGGTATCAAGGCTTCAATCAGCGACTTGCAGGCAAAAGTGGGCGATGGTAAGTTTGTTACCAACGTTGTGAAAAATGGTGATGGTATTACAATCACTTGGAGTGATAATACTACTAGCACCATTGGAACCATTAAAGGTGATAAAGGGGATAAGGGTGATGCTGCTACAATCACCATCGATCCAGTTACTAAAAATTTCATCATCAACAACGAAGATACCGGTATTTGCTCTGAAGGTAAGAATGGAGTAAATGGCATCAATGCTAAAGCTCCTTCTATCAGTAAGGAAACCGGTAATTGGGTGACTTACGAATGGGATGCTGAAAAGAATGACTATGTCGGCACTGATACTGGCATTTCTGCCATGGGAGCAAGTACTTATGTCGTAGATAAGACCAGCTACTGGGAACTGCACGTTGCAACGAGTGAAAATGGTGAAGGCGAACCTGCTGTCATCAAATTACCCAAAGCCGCATCTATTACAAGCTTGAAAGCGGTTTCTATTGATGACGGTCAGATTAAAGCTGCTAATGTTACAATGAGCTATGGTAAGGCATTGGGTGCTGATGTGAAATTTAATAATGTAACATATAAGAAAGACGCTATTTTGCTTTCACAGACTAGTACATTAAGTGCCATTGTAAATCCTCAGGATGCCGATGCCACTAAATATGCTTATGTTTTGTCCGATTCAAAAGGTAATATGCCTTTCAAGGTGACTAATCCGGTAGCTAACATGACTGAAGATGCATTGACTCGTGCAGCTTCAGTGAACAAGGGTGTATTCGATATGACTGTAGAGTATCTTTCTACAGCAAATTGTGGTAAATCTGCAGGAACTTATGCTTTAACGACTGAAACTGCCGACGGTTTGGTCGCTTCCGCATATGATGTAAAAGTGACAGAAAAGGCTGTTAATACAATTGCTGTAACTAACCTGAAAGCTCTTTCTGTTGACATCAATAAGGAACTTGATTTAATCGGATGTTTCAAAAATGCTAATGTTGCTACTGTTAATGGTGTTGCTGTTGCCGATTTGACTCCTTATATCGTTGATTACTATTTTGAAATTGCCGATAAGACTGCTGCAGCAAATCTTGGTGCAACTATATCAGGAAATACGATTAAGGCTGAAAAGGCTGGTCTTCTTGATATTAAAGTAAATTATCTGTTAGTGAATGGAACTGTCGCAGAAGCTACAACTGCCAAGACTATTGCAGTAACCTTTAAATATGTTGCTCCTTCAACAACTTTAGGTGATGTAGAATGGACAGTAAATAAAACTAATGCTGATTTCTTCTTGCCATTGGGTGATATTCAAGCAGCTTTGGCTGGTTCAACTGACACTGACCTGCCTTCTGTTGTAAAGGTTGGAAGCATTACTTGGGCAGACGGCAAGGCTCTTACTGAAAAGACAATCACAGTAAACGGTGTGAAATATGGTAAGGATGGAACTGCATTCGATGAAAGCTGGATTACAACAATTGATGCAAGCACTCTTTATGTTAAAAACAGTGCAGGTCAATATGTTTCAGCGGCTGGCTCTAAGATTCAGACCCCGTTGTACATCAAGTTCAGTTTCGATTACACTAAAGCATTCCCAGCAGAAGAAAGCTATCAAATTGTATTGGGCTTGAAGAAGAAGGGAGCCACAGTAAACGCCTTTGAAATTCCTGTTAAGGTTACTATCAAGTCTCCGGCTGAGTCAGCTGTAACTCCGTTCAGCAGACTGTCTGCTTACTTCGTTGGTGACAACGCTGTAGCTTACGGTTCAGCAGATGGTACAGATGTTACTTATAACTTGTTCAAGCTGTACAAAGACATGGGTGCTGAAAAGACCAATGTAGCGTTTACTGAAACGCTTCACGAAATTGATGGACACACTTGTACACCATGGATTACAACAACCGGTGTTGCGGGTGATATCAGCGTTAAGGTATACGACAATGCTCAGAATGCAGACAACAGAGACAATGTTTACTCAACTCGTGAAATCCAGGCTGCTTACACTGTATTCGGCAACGTTCACATCGCTAAGATTGTAGATAAATTCAACTTGACAGTTAAGTCTGAAATCAAGGAAGGTGCCTTGGAAGCTACTGCAGCTGCAAATGCTTCTGGCAATGGTGTTAGTCCTATCAAGGTTAGCTTGAAGAACATCACTGCTAAGGATGTTTACGGAGAGGCTTATAACTTGACTCAGATGTATAAGAAATCAGGTGCTAATTATGTAGCGGATACAACTGAGCCTATGGATAGTAGAATCCAAAGCGTGAGAGTTGTTTTGGCTGATGACAATGCCAAAGAATATCTGGCTATTGAAGACCATAGGGGAAGTCAGTTTGCTCCGACTGAGACTGATGCTTACTCTTACTTCTCAGTAGTGAAGAAGAGCGCAGAAACTGCATTGCAGAACGATGTTCCATGTAAGGTTTCTCTCGTTGTACTTGATAAGTGGGGTGCTACCACAACCACTACTGTAACAATTACTTTGAAGAAGTAAGATATATAGTACATAGATAGACTTGAGGGTATTCCGATAAAACGGAATGCCCTCTTTTTTTCTCCAGAAATTTATTTTCCATCACTTTGCTTCCACACTTCCACCCACCTCCTGCATCCCCCTATCCATCGGCATTTGAGCTGCTGTGGAAGCAACAAAAAAAGGTGGAAGCAAATTTTGCTTCCACCTACTCAAAACGCTATAGTTTTACCGTAACCTACTCGTCTCTACCATAATACCCCGTGCAAGGTACATAAATCGGTTGGTTGAGTTTTCCTGCATTCTCGAGTTTGCCTTCGCTGCGAAGCAGGCGAATATGAAGCTGTGCAGTAGAGCGCATCATTCCGCAGAGGCTCTGAAAATCACTGCGTGTAAGGAACTGATGCGTAGAGAAGTAGCTCGTCAGCCGCCTGTCAATCTCCTTGTCACTCAGCTTTTGGGAATGCTCATTCAGCCCCAGCGGTTTAGCTTTGATAGCGCCTATCTCATTCTTCAGCACCTGGTCGGCACGAAACTTGATGCCCTTCAGCTTAATCTTGGTGGTTTTACGTTTGGTCGCGGCAGTCACCGGCTCCGTGCTCGTCAGTACGGGATAAAAATAGCCGATACCGTCCAGATGTACCTGCCGCCCCTCGGCGAGGTCTTCCCCCATGACGTGCGACAAGGCATCCAGTACCGCCGAGACATCAGTCTCCGTCAACGAGCTGCGTTCCTGAATTCTGCGACGCAGTTCGTCGGTAGTGGTAGAGCCGTTCAAGCGGATGCGCGGATGAAGTATCTTTTCTTCCCGCTGTTTGTCTTTAGGTTCTGGGAGCTCATACCAATCGAATAAAATTGCCATAGTTCAATGTCTTTTAAGTTGTTGTACAATACGTTCGCGCCCTATGCGGAATAGGTGCGGGTTACGTACTTCATCCGTAAAAGCTTTGGGAAGAGAAACGCCTAACGGCCATGAACAGCTCTGCTTACAGTCGTCAAGCGATTGCTTCATGACCGTAAGCAGAGCTGTTCATGGTCGTTAGGCGTCATCTATTCCCTATACAAAAGTAGACAAACAAAGGGAGAAAAGCAAAGGAATGCCTATGTTTTAAAAAAGAAATCCAAAGGTTTCCGACACCACGCTGTATAGTTTGTGGAAGCAGGCATTTATTTAATAATTATTCTGCTGAATACTTGTTTTCCGCCTTCTGATGTCGTATCTTTACGAGAATTATATTTACCCAAACAAGCTGACAAACAGAATGAAAATTACCTTGATTAGAGCAGAAAAAGAGAGCGGAAAGGAAGCCCTCAGCACCCTGGAAGCGGATGCACTGATTAAAAAACTGAAAACCGAAACCAAAGCCGGACATGTATCGACCCTCCGGGCCATCCTTCCTCAACTGGAGGGTACTTGCGCCCAATACGAACATATAGACAAACTGCCACGCATCTACCCTGCCGTGGAATATAGCCGTACACAAGAGGGAGAACGGCAGATGAAGAACTATAACGGACTCGTACAACTGGAAGTAAACCGTCTGTCGGGCATTGCCGAAGCGGAATATGTAAAGCGACAAGCCGCCCTGCTGCCACAGACCTTTGCCGCTTTCTGCGGTTCCAGCGGACGGAGTGCCAAGATATGGGTATTGTTTGCCCTGCCCGACGGCACAACGCCGAAGCGGGAGAGCGATGCCGCCTTGTTTCATGCCCACGCCTACCGTATGGCGGTGAAGTGCTACCAGCCCTTACTGCCGTTTGCCATTACATTGAAAGAACCTTCCCTTACACAGAGTTGCCGCATGACTCTGGATGGATATCCTTACTACAATCCTGCCGCTGTGCCTTTCTGCTTGGAACAACCCCTCGGCATGCCCGAGGAAGAGAACTTCCGGCAACGAAAACTCGCAGAAAAGAACCCGCTGTTGCGGCTGCATCCGGACAGTAAAGCCTCGGACACCTTCGCCATACTCTTCGAATCGGCCCTTGACCGTGCATTTCGCGAATTGGACGGCTGGAAACGGGAGGGGGATTTACGGATACTGCTGGTGCCTCTGGCCGAACATTGTTTCAAGGCAGGCATCCCCGAAGAGGAAGTAGTCCGCCAGACATTGATGCACTATTACCGGGAAGCGGATGAATTCATTGTTCGTCAAACGATTCATAACCTATATCAAGAGCTTAAAGGCTTCGGGAAAAAGAGCAGTCTGACGCAAGAGCAGGAGAGCGTTTTCCGGCTGGAAGAGTTTATGGGCCGCCGGTATGAGTTCCGCTACAACACCGTTCTGGATGATTTGGAATACCGTCAGCGCGACTCCGTCCATTTCTATTTCAAGCCTGCTGACCAGCGTGCCCGCAGTACGGTCTCCATGAATGCCCTGAAGGAGGGTATCCGCGTATGGGACCGCGACATCAACCGTTTCCTTACTTCAGACCATGTGCCACTCTATAATCCCGTCGAAGAATACCTTTACGATACCGGCCGCTGGGACGGGAAAGACCGCATCCGGGCGTTGGCCGACCTCGTCCCGTGCCACAATCCTCATTGGCGGGAGTTGTTCTACCGCTGGTTCCTAGGCATGGTGGCACACTGGCGTGGAATGGACCGGCAACACGGAAACAATACTTCTCCTCTGCTTGTCGGTTCCCAAGGGTTCCGGAAATCCACCTTTTGCCGCATTTTGCTGCCACCGGAACTGCGTTTCGGCTATACGGACAGCATTGACTTCAAGAGCAGGCAGGAAGCGGAACGCAGCCTGGGATGCTTTCTGCTCGTCAACATCGACGAGTTCGACCAAATCAACATCAACCAGCAGGGCTTTCTGAAGCATCTGCTGCAGAAACCGGTTGCCAACCTGCGCAAACCCTACGGCAGCACCATCCGGGAGATACGGCGGTATGCCTCCTTCATCGGCACCAGCAACCAGAAGGACTTGTTGTCCGACCCCAGTGGCAGCCGCCGTTTCATCTGCATTGAGGTCACCGGCCCCATCGATACAAATGTCACCATCAACTACCGCCAGCTCTATGCACAAGCTCTGAATGCCGTAGCCAAAGGTGAGCGCTACTGGCTGGATGATGCCGATGAAGCCATCTTGAAGCGGACGAACCGGGAATTTGAACAGCTCACCCCACTGGAACAACTCTTTCACAGCCATTTCCGTGCGGCAGAAGAGGATGAAGAGGGGCAATGGATGATGCCCATGCAGATTCTTTCCGCTTTACAGACAAAGACGCGTGACCGTCTGGCAATCAACAAGGTTGCCGTATTCGGGCGGACGCTCAAGAAGCTTGAAATACCGAACAAGAAGTCAAGGCAGGGGACACTGTATCATGTAATGCCGCTGGATTAAATGCTCTGCAGTAACCCCGCACAAGCATCTTCCAGAATGTCCAGCACATACTCAAAACCTTCGGAACCGCCGTAGTAGGGGTCCGGTACATGGTCGGCATGGGTAAACTTTGTACAGTATTCCGTCATGCGGTGTATCTTGCTCCATTCGGCGGTTGAAGGGGCACGATCTTTCAGGTCGTCGATGTTGCGGTCGTCCATACCGATAATCAGGTCGAAGTTGTAAAAATCCTCGGTACGTACGGGTCGCGAAAGATGCGTCAGATTGTATCCACGGCGGGCAGCATGGGCACGCATCCGGCTGTCCGGCAGTTCGCCCTGGTGATAGGACAGAATGCCTGCAGAATCGATTAAAAACTCATCCGCACGTCCGGCTTCTTCTATCAGATGTTTCATGACTCCCTCTGCCGAGGAGGAACGGCAAATGTTGCCGAGGCAAACGAAAAGTATCTTCTTCATATTTCTTTAGTTACGAGTTATTTACATCGGGTCTACATCATAATACACTATCAACGACTTGAAGCGGTCTTCCGCCACCATCTCCTTTTGCACCTGGACGAGCAGCTCGCGGGCACGTGCCATCGGGGCATTGGTTTCTATCTTCAAGATAATCTTTCGGATGAACAGGGTCTGTACGCGTGCTACGGGCGGCTTGTCCGGTCCCAGCACACGGTTGCCAAAGACGGTGCGGAGCTTGGCGGCCATAGTCTGTGCCATGAGGTCGAGCAGGGTCTCGTTCCGGTTCTTCAGGTAGACATACACCAGGCGGTAGTAGGGCGGGTAGTGGAACATCTGGCGTTCGGCAAGCTGCCCGCCTACCATGGCTTCGTAGTCGTTGGCAATGACTTGCGGGATGATGGGATGGTCGATGCTTTTGGTTTGTAGCACCACCCTGCCGCGCTTGTTCTTCCGTCCGGCGCGTCCGGCAACCTGCGCCATCAGCTGGAAGGCGCGCTCGTAGGCGCGGAAGTCGGGATAGTTCAGCATGGTGTCGGCATTGAGTATGCCCACAATGCTGACGTGGTCGAAGTCCAGACCCTTGGACACCATTTGCGTGCCTATCAGGATGTCCGTCTTGCCTTGCTGGAAATCGGAGATAATGCGCTCGTAGGCGGTACGGGTGCGGGTGGTGTCCAAGTCCATACGGGCTACGCGGGCGTCGGGGAAGAGGGCTTTGATGTCATCTTCTATTTTTTCCGTGCCGAAGCCGCGGTTGCGCAGGTCAGTGCCCTCGCAGGCGGGGCAGATGCGGGGCAGTTGGTAGGTGTAGCCACAGTAGTGGCAGGTCAGTTGGTTCAGCCCCTTGTGGTAGGTGAGGCTGACGTCGCAGTTCTTGCACTTGGGTACCCAGCCGCAGGTGTTGCACTCTATCATGGGGGCGAAGCCGCGGCGGTTCTGGAAGAGGATGACTTGTTCTTTCTGTTCCAGCGCTTCGCGGATATATTGCAGGAGCAGCGGAGAGAAGGGACCTTTCATCATCTTCTTGCGGTGCAGCTCCTTGATGTCTACGGGGATAATCTCCGGCAGTTGTATCTCTTTATAGCGTTCTTTCAGTTCCACGAGGCCATACTTACCGGTAGTGGCGTTGTGCCAGGTCTCTACGGAAGGGGTTGCCGTGCCCAACAGAGTTTTGGCGCCATACATGGAGGCGAGTACAATGGCTGCATTGCGGGCATGATAGCGGGGAGCAGGGTCTTGCTGCTTGTAGGTGTTTTCGTGCTCCTCGTCCACAATCACAAGACCGAGGTTGCGGAAAGGAAGAAAGACGGAGGAGCGGACGCCGAGAATAATGTCATAGTCTGCTTCCGACAACTGCTTCTGCCAGATTTCTACCCGTTCCGCATCGGGGAACTTGGAGTGGTAGATGCCCAGACGGGAACCGAAAACGCGTTGCAGGCGCTCTGTGATTTGCGCAGTGAGGGCTATTTCGGGCAGGAGATAGAGCACCTGCTTTCCTTGCCGGATGGTTTCTTCTATCAGATGAATATAGACTTCGGTCTTGCCGCTTGCCGTGACACCATGTAGCAGGCAGACGTTCTTGCTTTGAAAATTCTCTAAGATGGAGTGATAAGCGCGTTGCTGGTGCTCGTTCAGCGGGTTGACGGGGATGACTTCTTTGAGGAGTGCTTTGTCTATGCGACCTATTTCCTGCTGGTAGACTTCGAATACACCACGGTCCACAAGACCGTTGAATACGGCAGGGGTGGTGGAGGTGCGTTGCAGCAGTTCGGCTTTGGAGACTTCTTTTATATCTCGTCCGCTGAGGTAGCCGGAGAGTTCCAGATATTTCATCAGCAGGTCCAGTTGCTTGGGGGCACGGCGCTGCAACTCGTCGAAGAAGATGTGCAGGCGGTGTTCGTTGCGGGCGGCGGCGGTGAGGCGTACACGGGTTTCGGTCTTAGGCTTATAGGTACGGCGCAATTCTTCCTTTACGAAGATGGCCTCTTTGTCGAGCAGTGACTTGATGACAGAAAGTATGTTCTTGATGCCGGTCTCCTTCTCCAGTTTCGTCACGCATTGCTCCGGGTCGGCAGAGAGCATATCCAGTATCTTCTGTTCCTTCTCCGGCAGGCGGACATCGGATTCGAAATCGGGGTTGTACTCTACGATTGTTTCGCTTTCCAGCTTCAAGCCAGAGGGTAAGGCAGCTTTGTAGACGTCTCCTTGCGTGCAGAGATAGTAATCGGAGAGCCATTCCCAGAACTTGAACTGCCGCGGAAGCAGTATCGGGCGGGCATCCAGCAAAGCGGACACTTCCTTTACTTCGTATTCGGTGGGGGCACAATAGTGCACGTTGCGCACGATGGCTGTATAGTATTTCTTCCGTCCGAATGGCACTACCACCCGGCAACCGGTCTGCACTTCATCCACCCATTCGTCGGGCAGGGAGTAGGTGAAGTAGCTGTACAAAGGCAAAGGCAATATGACGTCGGCAAACTTTTTCATCGTGGGGACAAAGATAGTGGAAAGTGGAGGGAGAATGAAATGAACGGGGGCATTTTTTATGCTGAGGAGAGGAGGAGGCTGTTGTGGATTTGGATGAAGATAAGGGAGAGGTATTGCAGATTTTATGGGTAGGATGGGTGTAGAAGTATGGGGAAACTGGCGTCAGTGTTTTATAAAATTTGTTCGATGTATTAAAATAAGAATGAGTGAGTTGCAGTAAAACTATGGCGTTTTGAATAGGTGGAAGCAAATTTTGCTTCCACTTTTGGGAGTTACTTCCACAGCGGGGTAAATGCCGATGGACAAGGGGATGCAGGAGGTGGGTGGAAGTGTGGAAGCAAAGTAGGGAGAAAAAAGTAGGAGAAAACAAAATTGTTTTCTCCTACCCTCATAAAGTACGGAAGCTTATTTTTTCAGTTAGGCTTCTCTTTCATCAATTACTAAGAATGAAAAAATTATTTCTTAATAACGAAGTATGGATATTCCTCAGGATTTTCGTGTCCGAAGAAGTCTACCATTGTGAACTTCAAGGTTGCAGTAACATCAGAAGTCGGTGGATTTTGTCCCAATCTTGAAGCAAATACAAATTCTTGAGTAGCCTCATCAAATGTTACAGTAAAGTATTCGTCATCCACATTGTTAGAAGCCAAGTGGCATTCTTTGATATTTGCAGCAACAAAAGCAGGCGTGTAGTCTATATCACCTTTCTTGAACTTCAGAATATTAGCAAGAGCAATTCTTATTACAGAAGTGTTATAAATTAAGTCTTCCTTAATTGGATTCTTCTTGGTATCAAAGTTCTTCCATTCAGAAGTGAAACCTTCACCGCATACAAGTCTCAGTTTGAAGTTCTGGGCAGCCGGGGCTTTTACAGTGTAAGAGTGGTCTGCCGTTTCTGATGAAACATTGCTGTACTTATAGGATACGGTTACATCGTACATCTTTCCTTCTGGTTTATCTGCAAACAGAGCTGCTGCTTTATCCTTGTCATTGTTTACATCGAGATAGAATCCATATCTATTAGCATTTGCCTTATCAGAGTAGAATACAATCTGCTTTTCTGCGCAAGTGAATGTATAGTTGAAGTCGATGATTGCGTTGGTAGGATCAGAAACGCCATTGAATGCTGTACCCAGATTATGGATAGTAGTAGTATTCCAGTTAGTTTCTGTTACTTCAACAACCTTTGCGCCTTCTTTGTCAAGTTGGTTGGTCTTAGCAGAGAATGCAGCAGGGAATTCTGGCATCTTCTTGGTTATTTCAATGGCAACTTTCTTAACTATTACATTCTTCTTACTATCGGTAAAGTTGAAATACATCTTATAAGTACCATTATCCTTGAACTTATCCAAATCACCCTTCAATGAAATAACTAACTTGCCTTCCTGTCTGTCGAAGTTTTTGGCGAAACCGTCATTGTCATTCGGATTATTCTCTATGTCAAATATCAAATTACCTTCCTCATATTCATCATATTTATCTTCAAACAGTTTCAGAAGTTCTTCGTCCAAATCAATCTCAACATCACGTTCGTAATTACCATCAGGAGCATTCCATACCGGTACGTAATCAGCCTTCAACGTAGTAGTCATAGCATCGATGTCGCCTACTGCTACATAGAATGCCTTACCGTCCGGGTCAACCAAAGAACCGTTATTATTTACTGCATATACGCGGAAACCGATAATGTCACCATCAGCCTTCTCTGCATTGATAGACATTTCAATCTTACGGTTTGTCGTAATTGTATTCAGTCCTTCGATATCTGCCTCATAAGAGTTCCATGCCGTGATTTCAGACGGAGCACTTTCTACGGCACGTTGCGCGTCGAGCACTACATAGAAACCATAGATACCACTGATATTCTCATCATTATAATTCAATTCTACGGTAAACTTTTCACCCACTTTTGTAGAGAAGAAAGAGTTCCTAGAACCTTCTTTGTCACGGTTATCGCCACCCCACCAAAGGTCTTGGTCTCTCCATGTGTCATATTTAGTAGTAGCATCAATAGATACATAAGAGCCGTTTTCCTCTATACGGTTTCCGTTTCCATCAACATTCCATGCATAGTCATAGAACAGCTTTTTGCTTGCATCAGCAGTTAAAGTTCCATCTTCAGCATACTGGAAACGGTTACGCAGATCATTCACATCCTTGTCGTTGACCTTGAAACTCAGTTTATACTGCGGTGTATATACAGAACCCAGTGTCAATTCATAACCGGTTGTCACACTACGTTCCACGTCACCCGGTTTGTCTGTTACTGCTACTGCGTAGAGAATATCCTTCAGTTTCTTCACCGGTTCGTCTTCAGCGTTGCCGCTCTTATAGTCAAACTTTGCAGCTTTCAGCAAATTCTCTTCTGTATAGTTGTCCTTGTTCAACTTGAATACGACTTTCCACAGACCATTAGAAGATACACCTCTGGTTACTGTGCCTTTGAACTGCTCCACTTTCTCAACAGTCACCAGTTCATCTAGATTGCCCAGTGCAGAATTGACAAATGAAATCTGTCCTTCGGTCAAGGTGGCATTAGCCGGTGACACACGAATCAATACAGAGTCGCTGATGAATGCTCTTTCACCTTTTTTGAACTCCTTTTGATTAATGATTTCATAAGAATTTGCCTCTACTTCGTCGGAGCTGCCTTTACCAAACACACGGTCTTCTACAGCTTCAGCAGTACGCAAATCCATTATAAAAGGCTCACCTTCAATAATATTGTCAGTTTTGCTGCCGAATGAATAACTCAACAATTCTACATGAGTAACAGCTTTACTGAATGCAGCAGAAATCAAGTCTAATTTAGCGCCTACAACTTCTGTTACTTGTGCTGCAATTTTTGCAGCCATTTCTTCTGTCAGCTCGCCAGCTTGCAATTTTTCCAAATCAGCTTTTAAAGCAGCAATGGCAGCATCGTTGGTTCCTTTATATTCATCCAAAGCGGCAATTTGTGCTTCAATGGCAGCTTTGTTCTTACCAATCTGTTCTGCATTGGCAGCGACATCAGCTTTCAAGGTAGTGATGCTGCTCTGCAAAGCTACATCTGCTGCTGCCAATTTTTCCAATGTTGCTTCAGTAGTAGTTTTGAACTGTTCCAAAGTCTGGATTCTACCTGAAATTTCAGCCAGTTTTTCTTCTATTGCTGCTATACCGGCTTTGTCGGCCTCTTGCAACTCGGCTTTGACTTTTTCCAATTCAGCCTTTGCTGCAGCAATAGCAGCTTCTTGTGCTGCAAGGGCAGCCTTTGAAGCCTCGTCTTTTGCAGCAGCGATTTCACTCTGCAAACCACTTTGTGCAGACTGCAAATTGCTGATTGAGCTCTCTACAGCAGTAATCTTGGCACTCAGACCATTTTGACCGTCGATTTGTTCCTGCAAGTTGTTGATGTCATCATCGTAGTCCTTACAAGACGTAAACGTTCCTGCAGTACCAACCATTAAGGCACTGAACAGGATTACACTTAGAAACTTCTTGTTCATAATTGAAAACTTTAAATTTATAAATTTAAAAAATAAAAAAGTGAATAATCTCTCATTTTATATTCCTTTCCCATATCTGTTTTGTTATATGATTTTCCGTTACTTCGCAGGTAATGAAATCTTGTTAATTTCGTTAATAATCAGGGAATAAGGAGAAAATAGGTGGGGCTTGTCCAGAATAGTAAAAATCTGTTCGTTGGGATATTGGAAAGAGGATTGGAAGTCCAGAAAAGTGACAATGGGAAAGTAATGAAATGAGGCCTTCAAAAAATGGAAGTGTGTATTTTTAGCTCAAAAGATTGAATAACAGCATATTGATAGAACCGATGTGAGCTCCGTAAAGACAACACCATTCCGTTCCTCAAAACTCTGTTTGAAGATTCCGGAAAATGTGCGACAAATCTATTCTATCCTATCAAAAGCAGTAACGTCTTTTACACCATACACGCTCCACTTCTTACAAAAGAAATTACCCTCTGATTTGCCTCGTCAATCTTTCTGTTGCTGAAAGGCTTCAGATAGGTTTCCGTCACCGTAATGGAGGAGTGCCCCATGGCTTCCGATATGATTCCGGGGTGTATCTCGCAATGGTAAGCCATTGTGGCCCAGGTATGTCTGGCCGCATAGGTGCTGAGTGCCGACTGCATTCCCAGACACTGTCTGAGTACTGCCAAACGCTGGTTGAATGCCCTGAGTGCCGACTGGTATTCCCGGTATGCGGCTTCCGTACCTTCCTCGCTCTGCAGGATGGGAAACAGATAGGGGGAGTCGGGGTTCCTGTCCGCCACCATCCTGACCATCTGCATGGCTTCGGGTGTGAGTGACACGGTCAGTGCCCGTCCCGTCTTCCGCCTTCTGTAAGACAGTACATTCCCCTGCAGGTCCCTTTTGTGCAGGTACGCCAGGTCCACAAAGGGTATGCCCCTGAGCATGAACATGAGTACGAAGAAAATCCTTGTTCTCTGCTGTGCGTTTGGGAGCGTCCCTCCTTGCAGGCTCCTTTCCGTCTCCCTTACCAGGCTGCTGATGTCGGATGCCTTGAGCGCCTTCTTCTTGTCTGCCCGTGTGCCGGTATACACATGCTCGAACAGTCTGGGTACATACCGTATGTACTTTCTGTCCACCGCCCGATGATACACCGAGCGTACCGTCTTGATGTAGGTGGACACGGTGTTCCAACTGCAGTTCCTCTGCCTGAGGTAGTTTTCGAACCTCTTCAGTACGGTTGGGCTCAGCTTGCGCATGGGCATTGGTTGCCATTTGGTGAATGCCGAGAATGCATTCATCGCTGATTGGTAGATGTGTGCTGTCCCCCATCTGCCGCCTTCCCGGAGTTCCCCGATGACTGAGGAGAACATTTCTTGTAAGGTAATTTCATTTCTGCTCATTTCCAATTTATTTATAAAGAGTTTATCTTACAAGTATATACAATAAAATGAAGAAAAACAGAAGCTTATAATGTATTTTTCATTTTAGCCAGTCTTTCAGAATGCCCCCAAATATATTTCTTATATTTGCGAAAAAAGTCGCATTGAAAAAAAATCGCAATATGAATAATCCATTTAAATTCAGTACCATTGTAGACGGTGAATACTTTACGGATAGAGTAGCGGAATAGGGAAGAGTAAGAGAGATACTTGCAAGTGAAAATCGCCTGATATTTATTAGTCCACGACGTTTCGGCAAGACCAAAGTAACGAAAGGATTGTCACGTCCCGTTTTTCAGTTGAACCTGCAGTTGGTAACAGGCACTGCCGACTTTGCCGCACGATTATTGTGGATTATGCTTCAGCAATATCCTATGGAACGCCTGGAGTATCTCATCACTCACTTTCATTTTATTCCCACCATTTCAACCAATCCATGACAGATGGCATAGAAGTTTCATTTCAGCCGCCAATGGATGAAACAGACAAGAAGGTATTGATAGGCTTAGCTGTAGAGATGAGGGTTCCAGTCTTCCTTTTCTACAAGGTGTCGGCATTGATTCTCCAAGTACTGCCTTTGGCAGTTTAAAGCTGCTTGGGCAACAAGATATGTGATACGCAACGAAGAGTATGAACTGGATGCTCCTTTCTTTCTTGTCGATATATACAAAGATGGCTATTTCCGTTTTCCTAAGAAGGAAAATGGAAATAGCCGTTTCTAGTATGGAATATCTAGCTTATATCATTTTGGGTAATTGATTCTTCTGCCCAATACGTCATTGCGCATTTCCCGTTCACTACGATAGAGCTTCCCGTCTTTCAGGAAATAGTAAGCAGGATATCCGGCAAACTCAATTGTAGCATATTCCAAATTATCTGCACTTTTACAGACTTGCCAAGTACCTTCATAAGTCAGCGAGTCGTTAAACTGGATAAGTGTGGTTGAATCCGCTTTAAGTTCAAAGCGTACTCCTTCTTCCGTAAAAAAAGTGCCGCCAAAGGGATGGCTACTGCTTTTTCCGGTACAGGCTACTAACACACAGATACCCATCAAGAGCATTGAAGAATAAATAAATCTTTTCATCTTCATCTGTTTTTATTTAATCAATAAAGGGTATCCCATTAAGGAATACCCTTTAATATATCAGTATCTAACGATCTTTACTTATCGTGTACCAGGAGTTCCAGAGTTAGGAGCTACAGTAATCTCATAAACATTGATGAGAGTTTTCCACTTATAACCGTATTCAACCGGGATAAACAGCTTATAAGCTTTGTTAACCGGAGTACCGCTATAGTTGTAATAAGTCAAGACTTTTTCTTTGTCACCGTCACCATCGATATCTTTTTCTTCATATCTGATTTCAATGTTTGCAGGCAACTTACCATTTGTATAACCTTCTTCTGGTTCCAAGTTACCGTCAGTCAGTTTCAAGTTAGTCTTGATCTTAGTAACATCCAGAATATTGTCAGAACCAGCCTTCAACGGCCAAACAGCTTCTCTTACTTGATAGAAGTCATACAATGCTTTTGGCAGACCAGTTGTGTTTTCCACAATCTGCTTGTTGTCATTCCAAGAGTAGTAAGTGAATGCACCAGTTACATCAATTGAGCTACCTTCGTTCTTGGCGTCAACGAAGTTGTCGATTTCGCCCTTCTTAACTTGCAACGGCTCAATAATATTTGCTTCGTATTGCTTAACAATGCCTACATTCTTTGCATTATTGCAGAGATCAGCAACCAAGTTGATGGGAACCATCTTACCAACCAATGCCTTAGCAGCTTCTGTCGGTTGATTAGTGAAATCTGTAACAGCATGATCAGGAACAGCTTCTTGCAACTTGATGTTGTACGTCAGCTCGTCTGCGTTCAAAAGGTTAGCCTTGTGATTTACGATTGTTGCTGCTAATTCTCCCTTAATCCACAATTCTGTATCATTGTTTCTCAACTCAGCCTTCACTTCAGTACCATCGTTCCAAATATAAGTATAGTTGGCGATTCTTGCCTTATCGAATACGAATCTTACGCCTTCTTCTGCATAGTAAATGCCGTTAGCATTTTCAGGCATAGTGTGGTCAGGTTGCATCGGACCAAAAGCAGGATAATAGAACTTCGTATTAGCTACATTCTTATCTGTATAATAGATAGCGCCAGCAGCACCTTCAGTAGGTTTCACACCTCTGTCATCCAAGAAACCGTTCAACAAGTCAGTATAGATGTTACATGTCGGGTTAGTACCGTCAACAACATTCCATGCCGGATTAGATTCTTTGGTTCCATAAACGATCGGGTTGATGTTGAATATCTTATATTCCTTTTCACCTTTCCAGTATGTACCCATGTGGCCCCATACATTTAAAGCAGGCATATAGACAGTTCTTGTCATCACAACGGTAATATCAGCATTGATACCCTTAGGATCTTTGTAGATAACAGTCTTCGTGAACGTCTTCTCTTGCTGACCAGGCCAGAACACACCAAGATCTTCTTCGTTTAATGTCCACAAAATATTGTGAGACTCAACGCCTTCTTCCGGATCTTTCAAATCTTCAGCTGTACCAGCTCCCTCACCTACAATGAATTCAGTATAGATAGCATGGAATTCGTTCTTTGTCATACCACCTTCTTTAGCCTTGTCGTAAATCATGGTATTCATCATTTCTGTATCGACAAGGTTCTTAACTTTACAAGAGAACAATACCGGGTTGAACGGAACTGCCAGTTCTTTTCCTTCCATTGTCCATTTAACCTTCAAGTAACGTTGAGCAACCAATGCATTGCCATTTACAGAGTCGATCAATTCTACGCAAACAATAGGCTCACGACCTACGGCTGTTGCAGATCCAGAGATGTCATATACTTTAGCAGACATTTTACCATTCATCGGAGAATCGATTTCTGCAAATTTTTGTTGGTCAGTCTTGTTGTCATTGTCGTTTTCAGGAATATAAGCGGCTTCTGCCAGACGGAAACGGAATGTCAGACCATAGTCCTTGTAGTCTACCAAATCCTCATGTGCGGCATGATCATTGGCTTTGTCACTAACACAAACTTTTACCAATTTCTTTAAATCAAGAGGTTGGTCATAAGCTTGGTAATAGTCAACTAAAGCATTTGCATTTGATTCATACAGACATACTGAGTCATGATAGTGAACATAGAAATCACCGTTTCCATCATTCTGTATTTCGTCTGCGAATTCACCTGTTATGGTTTCTCCAAAATCAGTTCTGCTGTTAGCCAAATACGGCAATTTGATAAGCTCTTCAATACGAGCATATTCAGAGTTTACATAAACGCCATCAATAGTACCAGCTTCAACATCCTTGGCTTCGTCTTCTGTATAGTTTTCTGCAGAAATAGGAGCTTTCAAAGAAGCCATATAGAATTTCTCCTTATTGCCTTCCTTAGTGGTAGAGAGCTGTTGACCTAAGAAATCAGAATGTTTTTTGAATGTAACTTCCAGTACACCTTCCTTGTCAATATTGTGACCTGTAACTTCGATCGGGCTATTGTTTGTAATTGTTGTACCGTCAGCATTCTTTGTCATTATATTTTCAGACTTGATGCAGTCAAATGACGGAGTCAGGATATCTTGAGTACGAACACCTACACTCGGGCTTACATGGAAATAAGCCTTATTCTTCTCAGTAGCGATGTAACGGGCTGTACCGGCATCTTTGTGGTCTAACACAGGACGGTTAGTGTGGCCCGAAGGATCAGACGTATGTGTAGGCATTGCCTCATACTTCTGAGGAGTATACTGCAAAGTGGTAAAAGTCATAGCAGCAATACCGTTGATATGCTGAGTCGGGATCAGAGCTAGACTAGTCAGACGGTGTCCAATCAATTTAACCACCTCAGCGGTCAGGGCATCAACCTTTGCAGCCAAAGCTTGTAATTTTTCGTCTGTAACGAAGCCTCCTTCAAGCTCTTTCTTTAAATCTGCAATTTTCTTGTCCACAGTCTCCAATGAGGCCATTTTGTCAATTTGCTTCTGCAAGTCTGCCTGCGCTTTCTCCAGAGCGGCTTTTAAGGCTGCAATTTCTTCAGAAGAAGATCCACCTTGTCCTGCTTTGTCCAATGCTTCTTTAGCTTTGTCCAGTGCTTCTTGTGCTGCTGTTTTAGCATTAGAAGCTTCAGTTTTGGCTTCAGCGATAGAAGTCTCCAAAGCACTTACTTTAGAGTTCAATTCATCAAGTGAAGCTTTCTTGTCCAGTTGTCCCTGCAAGTCCTTGATGTCATCATCATAGTCCTTACAAGACGTGAACGTTCCTGCAGTACCAGCCATTAAGGCACTGAACAGGATCACACTTAGAAACTTTTTGTTCATAATTGAAAACTTTAAATTTATAAATTTAAAAAAATAAAAAGTGAATAATCTCGCATATTTGGTATTACTTTCTCTTATTTTTTTGTTAAAATTTTCCGTTACTTCGCAGGTAATGAAATCCTGTTAATTCCGTTAATAATCAGGGAATAAGGAGAAAATAGACCGGTTTTGTTTGGAATAGTAAAAAACAGTCCGTTGGGATATTGGAAAGATAATATATAGTCTTAATCTCCAACATCATAGAAAAGCTGCAATAGAAATTATGAAGTGAAAAAGTCTCTAATTTTCAATATAAGATTCTATCTCTCAGTTTATTGCTTACGTTGGGAAACTTTTTGTAAAGCCAATATCAATCCGCTCCTCAAAACTTTGTTTGAAGACTATAAAAAAGAAACAACAAGTTTGCTCTACTTCCTCAAAAGAAGTAATCTCTTTTATACTGGATATCCTTCGTTTTTTACAAAAGAAATTACCTTCTGATTGGCTTCGTCAATCTTTCTGTTGCTGAAAGGCTTCAGATAGGTTTCCGTCACCGTGATGGAGGAGTGCCCCATGGCTTCCGATATGATTCCGGGGTGTATCTCGCAATGGTAGGCCATTGTGGCCCAGGTGTGTCTGGCTGCATAACTACTGAGTGCCGACTGCATTCCTAGGCACTGCCTGAGCACTGCCAGACGTTGGTTGAATGCCCTGAGCGCCGCCTGGTATTCCCGGTATGCCGCTTCCGTGCCTTCCTCACTTTGTAATATGGGGAATAAATAAGGAGAGTCCTTGTCCTTGTTCGCTATCATTCTCACCATTTGCATAGCTTCCGGCGTCAATGACACGGTCAGTGCCCGTCCCGTCTTCCTGCGTCTATAAGACAAGGTGTTTCCTTGTAAATCCCTCTTATGCAAATAGGCCAGGTCCACAAAAGGAATCCCTCTTAGCATAAACATCAGTACAAAGAAAATTTTTGTTTTCTGTCGGGTGTTGGGAGATTGGCCGTCCTGCAGGCTCATCTCTGTCTCCCGTACCAAGCAGCCTATGTCGGAAGCTTCGAGCGCCTTTTTCCTATCTGTCCGTGTACCGGTATACACATGCTCAAACAGCCTGGGTACATATCGCACCATCTTTCTGTCCACTGCCCGGTTGTAAACCGAACGTATCGCTTTGATATAAGTGGACACCGTATTCCAACTACAATTCCTCTGTCTGAGGAAGTTTTCGAATCTCTTCAGTACGGTCGGGCTCAGCTTGCGCATGGGCATCGGTTGCCATTTGGTGAATACCGAGAATGCATTCACCGCTGACTGGTAGATGTGTGCCGTTCCCCACCTGCCGCCTTCCCGGAGTTCCCCGATGACTGAGGAGAACATCTCTTGTAAGGTAATTTCATTTCTGCTCATTTCCAAATTATTTATAAAAAGGTTTATCCTGCAATTATAAATAAATTGAGAGCAAGTGCAAAGGCATCATTCTGAAATCTGCGAAACGGGAATGATGCCGTATCCGACAGCTTATTTGTTGGCTAACGTCTGTTTAGTGGCTGATATACGTATCCTGGAAGAACCGCTTGTTATCATTCAGGCTGCAAGTGGCATCCACTCCGGCTTGTTGCAGGCGTTCGGCAATCTCATTCAGTTTCTTCCTCGAAACCCTTCCGATATAGAACAGACGGTAGCGGTAATCGTTGTCCAGCAATTCCATGACGTGCGTGAAATTCTGTTCGCGGGCAAAGTCGAAGTTTACTTTTCTTAGGTTCTGGTACGGATAGCGGATAGTCCTGCCTACGCTGTGTATGATGAGGCCGTTATTGTCCAACGTCAGGTAGCAGAAGCGGGTCATCAGCATGCTGATGAAAAAAAGACTTAATGCAAACGAAATGATAGCCGGGATGAAGCCCCTGCCACTGATGGAATAATATCCCAATATAAGGAATATCAGGAATAAGACAAAGAACCAGAACATATAGAGTGACGGACGCTGGTATGTTTCTGTGGGAACCTCTGCGACTGTCCGTTCCCTCGGTGCGTAGTTGTCGAAGGGGATTTCTTGGGAGACCAGGTAGCGGATGACCGAGGAAGGGTGACGGAAAGGAGGCAGATAGATTACTTTTTCTTTTCCTTCCTTTAGATGTAAAGTCAGTATGCCCGGACCATATTTGTCTTTCGCAGCCAAGTTGCTTTTGCGGGGAACCTGGTGGTAACGCTTCATGAAACTGAAACTCTTGATTTGGTGCAGTCCGATGTGCTGGCTTTGCAGCAGTTGTTCGGCTCTTTTCTGTTCTTTACTGGTCACTTCCATAGTTCTTATTTTTTAAGTTCGGGATAACTGATGCGGGTATGGTATATAGTCTTCAGCTTCTCCTTGAATACGTTCTTCACGGTGGCAATATCCTTGAAGGTGATGGGGCATTCCTTGAAATAGCCTTCTGCCACTTGCGAATCGATAATCTTGTCTACCAGGTTGCTGATGCTCTCTTCCGTATATTCGGGCAGACTGCGTGAAGCGGCTTCCACCGAATCGGCCATCATCAGGATAGCCTGCTCTTTGGTGAACGGGTTGGGACCGGGGTAGGTGAATGCCTCCTCGTTAGGGTCTTCACCGGGGTGCTCGTTTTTCCAGGAGATATAGAAATACTTCGTTTTCCCACGGCCATGGTGAGTGGTGATGAAATCCTTGATTACTTTGGGGAGATTGTTCTTCTCGGCCAGCTTCAGCCCGTCCGTCACATGGCTGATGACGACTTGGGCACTTTGCTCATAGCCCAGATTCTTGTGCGGATTGACTCCACCCGACTGGTTCTCGGTGAAGAACACCGGATTCTCCATCTTGCCGATGTCATGATACAGCGCTCCGGTACGTACCAGCTGGCTTTTGGCTCCGATACGGTTGGCCGCTTCCGCCGCAAGGTTGGCAACCTGCATGGAATGCTGGAAGGTGCCGGGAACTGTCTCGGACATGCGGCGCAGCAGGCTGTTGTTGATGTTGGACAATTCGACCAGGGTGACATTGGAGGTAAAGCCAAACGTCTTTTCCACCAGGAAGAGCAGGGGATAGGTGAACAGCAGCAACACTCCGTTAATGACGAAATAAGTGTACATGCTTCCGTTGATTTTTGTCAAGTCGTTTTCTGTAATCAGCTCGAAAGCAAAGTAGACGGCAGCGTAGGTCAATATGACGAGGAAGGCTGTCCGGAACAGTTGCGACCGTTGTGAAAGTTCCCTCAGACTGAAGATGGCAACCAGTCCCGCCGAGAGTTGCAGAAGAATGAATTCATGCGGATAGCGCAGGCAGATGGAGCATATCAGTATGGTGGTGACTTGTGCGATGAAGGCCGTGCGTGAGTCGAGGAACACCCGGATGATGACCGGCAGCATGGCATACGGGATGATATAGACATTGAATATGTTGTTGGCAACCATGATGGCCGTCACCACGCAATAGAACATGATGAGGGCGAAGAGCAGGGAGAGGCTGCCCTTGCGCTTGTAGTAATCTTTACGGAACAAGTCGAGGTAGAGCATGAAACACAGCATGAAGATACTGACAAACAATACCTGCCCCGCCAGCATCAACCGTTTTTGCCCGATGGACTCACTGCGTTTGATGGATTCTTTCCGTAGACTCTCAAGGATGTTGTATGTCTCCTGGCTGACAATCTCGCCGCGGTCGATGATTTTCTGTCCGCTCAGTACGATGCCGTTGGCCCATGAATAGTTGTCGAGCATCTCCTTCTTAGCGGTTTCGGTCCGCTGCTCGTCATAGGTCAGATTAGGGAACAGATATTCGTTCAGCGAGCATTGCCGTAGAATGTCCGGGCGGTAGTGGGCGGTATCGGCCGTGAGTATATAGTTATAGGCATCCTTCACCGAATATACCTTGTTGATGTCCTGCTGGTTGGCCAGTTTGTCGTTAATGACCATGATGGCGGTTGTGCTGTCCTTATGCAGTTGGTTCAGCTCTTCGGTAGAAACGATGCCGGCGCGATATACTTCAGAGAGTTTCCTTTCCAGAAAGCGGACGTAGTCGGTGGAGGGAAGCAGGCCGCGCAGGTGGGTCTGATAGTCTGCCTTCAACTTGGCGAGCACACTTTTCTCAATGCTTTTGTCCAGCTGGAAATACGGCTGGAAGGCGGCGAGGATACTGTCTTGCTCGCGTTTCACCACTTCATCGGCCTTATAGATGGGGAAGTCGAAGGTGGCCATGAGCTGTCCGTACTTCCAGGGCTTGTCAATGTCGAACTGGTAGTTGAATTTACCGTCACGTGGCAGAAAATAGACAATAATCCCCACAGTGCCGATGAATATCAGTGCTCTGTATAGCAAATCTCTGAGCGAGAACTCTTTTTTTGTATTGAAATAACTCATATCGGCTGAAATTTTTGCGAAAAGTACAAAAAAAAACATTAGTGTGGAAAAAAAGGTTTAATTTTGCCGTCTAAAATATTCATAAGTAAGGTAGATTATGACAGAAAGAAAGGTCAGAGTCCGTTTTGCCCCGAGTCCTACGGGGGCGTTGCACATCGGCGGTGTGCGTACAGCTTTATACAATTATCTCTTTGCGCGTCAGCATGGAGGAGATTTTATATTTCGTATTGAAGATACTGATTCCAACCGGTTTGTACCGGGTGCGGAAGAATATATCCTGGAGTCTTTCAAATGGTTGGGCATCCCGTTTGACGAGGGCGTGAGTTTCGGTGGAGACCATGGCCCGTACCGTCAGTCGGAACGTCGGGAAATATACAAGAAGTATGTTCAGATTCTGCTGGAGGCCGGAAAAGCCTACATCGCTTTCGATACTCCTGAGGAGCTGGAAGCAAAGCGTGCGGAGATTGCGAATTTCCAGTACGATGCTTCTACCCGCATGCAGATGCGCAATTCACTGACCCTTCCTAAAGAAGAGGTAGACGCGCTGATTGCTGCCGGTAAGCAGTACGTGGTGCGTTTCAAGATAGAGCCGAACGAAGATGTGCATGTGAACGACCTGATTCGTGGGGAAGTAGTGATAAACTCTTCCATTCTTGATGACAAGGTTCTTTATAAATCGGCAGATGAACTTCCTACTTACCATCTGGCCAATATTGTGGACGACCATTTGATGGAAGTGTCCCATGTGATACGCGGTGAGGAATGGTTGCCTTCCGCGCCGTTGCATGTATTGCTCTACCGTGCCTTTGGGTGGGAGGATACCATGCCTGCCTTTGCGCATTTGCCCTTGTTGCTGAAGCCCGAGGGTAACGGCAAATTGAGTAAGCGTGACGGCGACCGTCTGGGCTTCCCGGTTTTCCCGTTGGAGTGGCATGACCCCAAGTCGGGAGATGTTTCTTCAGGCTACCGGGAATCTGGTTATCTGCCCGAAGCGGTCATTAATTTCCTGGCTCTGTTGGGCTGGAATCCGGGCAATGACCAGGAACTGATGTCTATGGATGAATTGGTGAAATTGTTTGATTTGAGCCATTGCAGCAAGTCGGGTGCCAAATTCGACTATAAGAAAGGTATCTGGTTCAACCATGAGTACATCATGATGAAACCGGATGCGGAGATAGCTTGTCTTTTCAGACCGGTGCTGGAGTCCAACGGCATAGACGCCTCCAACTATAGCGACGAGTTCCTTACGAAAGTGGTTTCACTGGTGAAGGGACGCGTCAACTTCGTAAAGGAACTGTGGGACCAGACCCGTTTTTTCTTCGTAGCCCCCACGGAATATGCGGCAAAGGATGTGAAGAAGCGTTGGTCGGAAGATACTCCCCGCATCATGACCGAATTGATGGATGTGTTGCGCGGCATCGGGGATTTCTCCTCCAAGCCTTCCGAAGATATTGTGATTGGTTGGATTACTGAGCGTGGCTATCACATGGGAAATGTGATGAATGCCTTCCGCTTGTCAGTGGTGGGCGAGTGTAAAGGCCCGCACATGTTCGACATTGCCGAGCTGATTGGCAAGGAAGAGACGTTGGCCCGTATACAGCGTGCTGTTGATGCTTTAAAGTGAATAAATCTTCTTCATCCTTAATCCATATAGTATGCTATATGACTTGGCAATAGCCATCTACGATATTCTGGTGCATCTGGCTGCTCCATTTAGCCGTAAGCCCCGAAAAATGATGAAGGGACACTGGGTGGTCTATGAACTTCTCCGGCAGCAGTTGGAGAAGGACGTGCGCTATATATGGTTCCATGCCGCTTCTTTGGGGGAGTTCGAGCAGGGACGGCCGTTGATTGAGAAAATTCGTGCCAAATATCCGGATTACGGTATTCTGCTGACTTTCTTCTCGCCGTCGGGCTATGAGGTCCGCAAGAATTATAGGGGGGCAGACGTTGTCTGTTACTTGCCTTTCGACAAGTCCCGCAATGTGAAGAAGTTCCTGGATATCGTGAATCCCTGCATGGCATTCTTCATCAAGTACGAGTTCTGGAAGAACTATCTGGACGAACTGCACAAGCGCCGTATTCCGGTGTACAGCATTTCTTCCATTTTCCGCCGCGGACAAGTATTCTTCAAGTGGTATGGCGGTACGTACAGACATGTGCTGCGCGACTTCGACCATTTGTTTGTGCAGAATGAACGCTCCAAACGCTATCTGGCGAAGATAGGTATCAGCCGTGTCACGGTGGTGGGGGATACCCGTTTTGACCGTGTGCTGCAGATTCGTGAGGAGGCCAAACATCTGCCTTTGGTGGAGCTTTTCAAGAACAACACGATGACTTTCGTGGCAGGAAGCTCCTGGCAGCCGGACGAGGATTTGTTTATTGAATACTTTAACCAGCATCCAGAGGTGAAGTTGGTTATCGCTCCGCACGTTATCGACGAAAACCATCTGGTAGAGATTATCCGTAAACTGAAACGCCCCTACGTGCGCTATACCCGTGCCGACGAGAAGAATGTCCGTAAGGCCGACTGCCTGATTATCGACTGCTTCGGGTTGCTCTCTTCCATCTACCGCTATGGCGAGATTGCCTATATCGGAGGTGGTTTCGGGGTGGGAATCCACAATACCCTTGAGGCTGCAGTTTATGGCATTCCGGTGATTTTCGGACCGAAGTATCAGAAATTCCAGGAGGCCATCCAGTTGCTGGAGGCAAAAGGCGCTTTCTCGGTGAAGGATTATGAGGAACTGAAAACTTTGCTCGACCGTATGCTGACAGATGAAGTCTTTTTGCGCGAATCAGGCATGAATGCAAGCAATTATGTGACCGGCAACGCCGGTGCAACGGATAAGATAATGAGTATGATAAACTTTTAGAAAAGTAAAGAGTGATAAAAGCGATAGGGCGGTAAAGGTGATGGAATGGCATCCCTTTATCGCCCTGCCTTTTTGGGGCGCCTTGTCTCCCTTTATTTGTACCAGTCGGAATACATCAGATAGTTGTGTGCAATCTTCTGGTTCAGCTCCTTGGCCTGCTCCGGATCTACTTTCTTGATGAACTTGGCGGGGACTCCTCCCCAGATGCTTCCCGGCTCGATGACCGTATTGCTCAATACCAGGGAACCAGCGGCGACAATAGCCCCTTCGCCCACTACTGCGTGGTCAAGGATGGTGGAACCCATCCCTACCAAAGCATAGTCCTTGATAGTGGCTCCGTGGATGGTCACGTTGTGCCCCACGGATACGTGGTCTCCTATCTCTATGGTCGATTTCTCGTACAAGGTGTGGAGCACGCTTCCATCCTGGATGTTTACTCCGTTCCCTATGCGGATTGAGTTTACGTCACCCCGCAGCACGGTGCTGAACCAGATGCTGCAATCCCGTCCCGTCTTGACGTCGCCAATGACAACCGCATTGTCCGCCAAAAAACAATTCTCCCCGATTTCGGGAGTGAATCCTCTTACTGATTTTATTAATGCCATTTTTTTAGTGATTAGTGGTTAGGTTACTGCATGCTTCCTTCAGCCATTCCCGTTCTCCTTCGTTCAGGCTTGGCGAAAGTGCCTCGTATACATGCTGGTGATAGTTGTCCAGCCATGCCGTTTCCTCTGCCGTCAGCATCTCTTTGATGATACCTTTCTTGCAGATGGGGCAGAGGGTAATGGTTTCGAACTTCAGGTAATTTCCGAACATGCCTTCACCGTCCTTCACGGTCAGCACCAGGTTTTCCGTGCGTATTCCATGGCTTCCGGCTTTATAAACGCCCGGTTCGTTGGAAGTGACCATTCCCGGCCGTAGGGTTACCGGATTCTCATTCATGCGGATGCTTTGCGGACCTTCGTGCACATTGAGGAAATGGCCTACGCCGTGCCCGGTACCATGCAGGAAGTTCATGTGGTATTGCCATATCGGCATGCGGGCCAGTACATCCAGTTGCGCTCCTCGCGTACCTTCCGGGAAGACAGCCATGGCGAGGTCGATATGTCCTTTCAGTATCAGGGTGTAGTCCGTCTTCTCTTCTTCGGTCAGTTTCCCCAGTGCGATGGTGCGGGTGATGTCGGTAGTGCCGTCCAGGTATTGCGCACCCGAGTCCAGCAGCAGGAATCCCTCGGGTTTCAGTGGCACGTCCGTTGCCGGAGTGGCTTCGTAGTGTACGATGGCTCCATGTTCCTTGTACCCGGCAATGGTGTCGAAGCTTTCTCCCATGTAGAGTGGCTGTGCGGCACGGAATTCGTGCAGTTTCTTGTCTACGCTGATTTCTGTCTCGTTGCCTGCGGGAACGGCCTCCTCCAGCCATTTCAGGAACTTCACCAGTGCCACTCCGTCGCGTTGCATGGCTGCGTGGATGCCGGCTATTTCCCGGTCATTGCGGACCGCTTTCAGCAAGGCTATCGGTGAGCGCTCGTCAAGTACCCGGCAGGAAGGGGGGAGGGCGGAATAAACGGCATAATTCGTCTTTCCCATGTCGAGCATGATGCTGCCGTCCGGTATTCTTGTCACAAAGGATTCGGTGTCCCCATAAGCATGGATGGTGACGCCGGCTTCTTCCAGATAGGCTGAAAGCTCTTCCGTTACTTTCTCGGGCTGGATGAAAAAGTGTGTTTCTTGTTCGTTGATTATCAGGTAGCTTACTACTACGGGGTTGCAATGCACATCGTTGCCGCGTATATTGAGTGTCCATGCTATCTCGTCCAATGCCGACACCAATAATACGTCCGCTTCACTCTTTTTCATCTCCCGGCGGATAGCAGCCAGTTTGTCCGGACAGCTTTTCCCGGCGTATTTCATCTCGTGGATAAAGGCGGGTGCTTCGGGCATGGGAGGGCGGTCTGTCCATATCTCATTCATCGGGTCGGCAATGCTCTTTACGGTGATGTCGTTTTTTGCCAGATCCTCTTGCAGGGCTATGGCTTGTGTGGTGGAAAATACCTTTCCGTCTATACCTACAACTGAATTTGCTGTAAGGTTCTCCCGCAGGAAATCGAGGAGGCTGGGCGTTTCGGGTAGCATTTCCTTGTATAAGTCGATGCCGCTGCCTTCCAGCTGCTGCTCGGCTTGGAGAAAATAGCGGGAATCTGTCCACAGTCCCGCCTTGTCGCTGGTGATCACCGCCGTGCCTGCCGAACCGGTGAAGCCTGATATCCATTCTCTTGATTTCCAGTACGGTGCTACGTATTCGCTTAGGTGCGGGTCGGTACTGGGGATAATGAAAGCGTCTATGCCTTCTCTTTTTAACAATGCCCGTAGAGCATCTATACGTTGATTGATTGTCTGAGCCATATTTTTATAAATGTAATTAAGTAGGCGTGTAAATGAGTTTATAATCTCTCCATTCTCTGCTTTCAAAGTTACACATTCTCTTTTAAAAATGTGCTATGCTTCACGGATTTTAGCGGATTGGCTCAATAAAAACATCTTTCCCTTTGCTCATTCGTTTGATAATTAGGAATCATGGGTAATTTTTTTGCAGAAAGTTTTGTGAATAAAGAAAGTATGTGTAATTTTGCCGCTCAATTTAATCGTGAGATTTTTAAACCATTAACATTTAATTAAAAGAAAATGATTGTAGTACCTGTAAAAGAAGGCGAAAACATTGAAAAAGCGCTGAAGAAATTCAAAAGAAAGTTTGAAAAAACTGGCACAGTTAAGGAATTGAGACGCAGACAACAATTTGATAAACCGTCTGTGACTAAAAGACTTAAGAAAGAACGTGCTGTTTACGTTCAACAACTTCAGCAAGTAGAAGATTAATAATTCGTAAATTCCTTTGAATTATTGAATTCTTTTTCATACATTCGTTGCATGATTTTAGATATGTAGCGATATGTTGTTGACAGATTCTTTTCTTGACTATCTTCTGCACGAGCGGAACTATTCCAAAGGTACGGTTGAGTACTATCGGGCAGATATTCTTGAACTGCAGAGGTTTGGAGAAGAAATGTTGGGAGACTTGACTCCATTGGATGTAGATGCGGAACTTGTTCGTGAATGGATTGCTTCCTTGATGGACAAAGGACTTGCTTCTAATACGATAAACCGAAAGCTGAGTTCTGTCCGGACATACTATAAATTCCTTTTGAGGAGAGGCAAGGTCGCGGTAGATCCGTTGCGGAAAGTGACGGGGCCCAAGAAGAAAAAACCGCTTCCGGTATTTCTGAGAGAGGGTGAGATGAATAGGTTACTGGATGATATGGACTTTGGTGAAGGTTTTGAAGGGTGTCGCGACCATATGATTATTGAAATGTTTTATGCTACCGGCATGCGACTTTCAGAATTGATAGGGTTGGATGATAAGGATGTCGATTTTTCGGCTTCTCTCGTTAAAGTGACGGGAAAACGGAATAAACAACGTCTTATACCTTTCGATGAGGAGCTGGGACGCTCGATGCGAGAATATGTCAATGTGCGGAATGAAGCTGTCCCGGTTCGCTCGGATGCTTTTTTTGTCCGGAAGAATGGAAAGAGGCTTTACCGCGGTATCGTAGCATGCCTTGTGAAACGAAACCTTTCGAAGGTAGTGACTGTAAAAAAAAGAAGTCCCCACGTGCTGAGGCACACCTTTGCAACGGCTATGCTGAACAATGGTGCTGATTTAGGCTCGATAAAAGAACTCCTCGGACACGAGAGTCTGGCGACAACGGAAGTTTATACGCATACTACTTTTGAAGAGCTTAAAAAAGTGTATAATCAGGCTCATCCCCGAGCCTAAAGTAAAAAGGAGGTAAGTATGGAAGTAAGAATTCAATCGATTCACTTTGATGCGTCAGAGCAATTGCAGTCTTTCGTTCAAAAGAAAGTTGCTAAGTTGGAGAAATTTTACGACGATATAAAGAAAGTAGAGGTGTCATTAAAGGTAGTAAAACCAGAAACAGCCGAAAATAAAGAAGCCGGAGTGAAAGTATTGGTTCCCAATGGCGAGTTTTATGCAAACAAGGTTTGTGATACGTTTGAAGAAGCAGTGGATTTATGCCTGGAAGCTTTGGAAAAACAGCTGGTTAAGTACAAGGAAAAGCAACGGAGCAAATAATTTTCCGCTAAAATTTTGCGGGTAAAAAATAAATGCCTAAATTTGCAGCCGTTTCGCTCACACTATGAACGTTACGGTTGCATTTTTTAGCTTGCCTCTTTAGCTCAGTTGGCCAGAGCACGTGATTTGTAATCTCGGGGTCGTTGGTTCGAATCCGACAAGAGGCTCGCTCAAGGATGAGTGGAATGAGTCTTTCTTCACGAGGTGGAGATGATATGAGAACGGAAATCGTCCGGGTAAAGTTCACTCTGCGATGATTTAGTAAGGAAAAGAGTTCTTTTTGTAATGTAGGGGCAAATACCAGAGTGGCCAAATGGGGCAGACTGTAAATCTGCTGGCTTACGCCTTCGGTGGTTCGAATCCATCTTTGCCCACAACTCTTATTCTCCTTGCTGTTATAGCTCAGCGGTAGAGCACTTCCTTGGTAAGGAAGAGGTCCCGGGTTCAAGTCCCGGTAACAGCTCACAAAGATGTAAAAGCTGATTATTAATCAAATAAATAACAAGTAAAGCTATGGCTAAAGAGAAATTCGAACGTACCAAACCGCACGTAAACATTGGTACAATTGGTCACGTTGACCACGGTAAAACCACGTTGACAGCTGCTATCACTACAGTGTTGGCAAAGAAAGGTCTTTCTGAATTGCGTTCTTTCGATTCTATCGATAACGCTCCTGAAGAAAAGGAAAGAGGTATCACTATCAACACTTCTCACGTAGAGTATGAAACAGCTAACCGTCACTACGCTCACGTAGACTGCCCGGGTCACGCCGACTACGTAAAGAACATGGTAACTGGTGCTGCTCAGATGGACGGTGCTATCATCGTAGTTGCTGCTACTGATGGTCCGATGCCTCAGACTCGTGAGCATATCTTGCTGGCTCGTCAGGTAAACGTACCGAGACTGGTTGTATTCATGAACAAGTGTGACATGGTAGACGACGCTGAAATGTTGGAACTCGTTGAAATGGAAATGCGTGAACTGCTTTCAGCCTACGAATTCGACGGCGACAACACTCCGTTCATTCAGGGTTCTGCTCTTGGTGCGTTGAATGGCGTTGAAAAGTGGGAAGAGAAGGTTATGGAGCTGATGGATGCTTGCGACACTTGGATTCCTCTGCCTCCGCGTGATATTGACAAACCGTTCTTGATGCCGGTTGAAGACGTATTCTCAATCACTGGTCGTGGTACTGTAGCTACTGGTCGTATCGAAGCTGGTGTTATCCATGTAGGTGACGAAGTTGAAATCCTCGGTTTGGGTGAAGACAAGAAGTCTGTTGTAACTGGTGTTGAAATGTTCCGCAAGTTGCTGGATCAAGGTGAAGCTGGTGACAACGTAGGTCTGTTGCTCCGTGGTATCGACAAGAACGAAATCAAACGTGGTATGGTTCTTTGTAAGCCCGGTCAGATTAAACCTCACTCTAAGTTCAAAGCTTCTATCTACGTTTTGAAGAAAGAAGAAGGTGGTCGTCACACTCCGTTCCACAACAAATACCGTCCTCAGTTCTATCTGCGTACTATGGACTGTACAGGTGAAATCACTCTTCCGGAAGGAACTGAAATGGTAATGCCTGGTGATAACGTAGAAATCACTGTAGAACTGATCTACCCGGTAGCATTGAACGTAGGTTTGCGTTTCGCTATCCGTGAAGGTGGTCGTACAGTAGGTTCTGGTCAGATTACTGAAATTCTTGACTAATAACCAATATAATCTTAATCAGTTCCCGGTATACATCGGGAACTGATTATGTACAAACGGGAGTAGCTCAGTTGGTAGAGCACCGGTCTCCAAAACCGGGTGTCGGGAGTTCGAGCCTCTCCTCCCGTGCTAATATTTTTGAAATGAAGAAGATTGTAGCTTATTTTAAAGAAACTTACGACGAACTTGTTCATAAAGTGTCGTGGCCTACGTATTCTGAACTTACTAACAGTGCAGTAGTTGTTTTATATGCTTCCCTACTAATTGCAGTGGTAGTATTTGCGATGGACTTCTGTTTCCAGCATCTGATGGAATTTGTTTATCCACATTAAAAGTAAGGAGAAATGTCTGAGATTGAAAAGAAATGGTACGTTTTGCGTGCTATTAGCGGAAAAGAAGCTAAGGTAAAGGAATACCTTGAAGCTGATATTAAAAACAGCGACCTTGGTGATTACGTATCTCAGGTATTGATTCCTACCGAAAAGGTATATCAGGTTCGCAATGGTAAGAAAATTGTGAAAGAGAGAAGTTATCTCCCTGGTTACGTTTTGGTGGAGGCTGCTCTGGTGGGTGAGGTTGCTCATCATCTGAGAAATACTCCTAATGTGATAGGGTTCTTGGGTGGTTCGGAAAAACCCGTACCTCTGAGACAGTCGGAAGTGAATCGTATACTTGGTACGGTCGACGAATTGCAGGAATCAGGTGAAGACTTGAGTATCCCGTATGTAGTCGGCGAGACTGTAAAGGTGAATTACGGTCCGTTCAGTGGATTCAGTGGAATCATTGAAGAAGTGAACACCGAGAAGAAGAAACTGAAGGTCATGGTCAAGATATTCGGACGGAAGACTCCGCTCGAATTGGGCTTTATGCAAGTTGAAAAAGAATAGTGCAGGTGTTACGCTGTAGTATTCTTCATTAATGTTTATATATATAAATCAATTAGAAAATGGCTAAAGAAGTTGCTGGACTAATCAAATTACAGATTAAAGGAGGCGCGGCAAATCCATCACCCCCAGTAGGACCTGCATTGGGTTCCAAGGGTATCAATATCATGGAGTTTTGCAAGCAATTCAACGCCAGAACCCAAGACAAAGCAGGAAAGATTCTTCCTGTGATTATCACTTACTACGCAGACAAGTCTTTCGATTTTGTAATCAAGACTCCTCCCGTGGCTATCCAGTTGTTGGAAGTGACGAAGCAAAAGAGTGGTTCTGCTGAGCCTAACCGTAAGAAAGTTGCCGAGATTACTTGGGAACAGGTTCGTACGATTGCTCAGGACAAAATGGTTGACTTGAACTGTTTCACTGTAGAAGCTGCCATGAAAATGGTTGCCGGTACAGCTAGAAGTATGGGTATCGCTGTAAAAGGGGAGTTCCCGGTTAATAATTAATAAACTTCAATTAGAATGGGTAAACTGACAAAAAATCAAAAGTTGGCTGCAGAAAAAATTGAAGCAGGGAAAGCATACTCTCTCAAGGAAGCTGCTCAGTTGGTAAAGGAAATCACTTATACCAAGTTTGACGCTTCTCTGGATATCGACGTACGTTTGGGCGTTGACCCGCGTAAGGCCAACCAGATGGTGAGAGGTGTTGTATCACTTCCTCACGGTACTGGTAAGGTTGTACGCGTTTTGGTGCTTTGTACACCAGATGCTGAAGCTGCTGCAAAAGAAGCCGGAGCTGACTATGTTGGTCTTGACGAATATATTGAAAAGATCAAAGGTGGATGGACTGATATTGATGTGATTATCACTATGCCGTCCATCATGGGTAAGATTGGTGCACTCGGTCGTGTGCTCGGTCCTCGTGGATTGATGCCTAACCCCAAGAGTGGCACTGTAACTATGGATGTTGCTAAAGCTGTAAGAGAAGTAAAACAAGGCAAAATCGACTTTAAGGTTGACAAGAGCGGTATTGTTCATACTTCTATCGGTAAAGTTTCATTTAGCGCTGAGCAAATTCGCGACAATGCGAAAGAATTCATCTCTACTTTGAATAAATTGAAACCGACTGCAGCCAAGGGTACATATATTAAGAGTATTTATCTTTCTAGCACGATGAGTGCGGGCATCAAGATTGACCCGAAAACAGTAGAAGAAATCTAATAAAACGGAGTAATAATGAGAAAGGAAGATAAAAGTACGATTATTGAGCAGATTGCTGCTACAGTGAAGGAATACGGTCACTTCTATTTGGTGGATACCACTGCCATGAATGCTGCTACAACCAGCATGTTGAGAAGAGAATGTTTCAAGGCTGACATCAAATTGATGGTAGTTAAGAATACATTGCTTCACAAGGCATTGGAGAGCCTGGAAGAAGACTTTTCTCCGCTTTATGGTTCTCTGAAAGGTACAACTGCCGTAATGTTCAGCAACGTTGCTAACGCTCCGGCCAAGTTGATTAAAGATAAGGCTAAGAACGGTATTCCCGGACTGAAGGCTGCATATGCAGAAGAAAGCTTCTATGTTGGTGCTGACCAGTTGGATGCTCTCGTAAGTATCAAGAGTAAGAATGAAGTTATTGCCGATATCGTTGCATTGCTGCAGTCACCGGCCAAGAATGTTATTTCTGCTCTGCAATCAGGTGGTAACACCCTCCACGGAGTTCTCAAGACTCTTGGTGAACGTCCCGAAGCGTAAATTTCGGAAAAAGAATTATATCAATTTATTTAGTATTTAAACAATTAAAAATCATACAAAAATGGCAGATTTGAAAGCTTTTGCAGAACAATTAGTTAACTTGACAGTAAAAGAAGTTAATGAACTTGCAACAATCCTGAAAGAAGAATATGGTATTGAACCTGCTGCTGCAGCTGTAGCTGTTGCTGCTGGTCCTGCAGCCGGTGGTGCTGCTGCCGCAGAAGAAAAGACTTCTTTCGACGTAGTATTGAAGAGCGCTGGCTCAGCTAAACTTCAGGTAGTTAAAGCCGTTAAGGAAGCTTGCGGTCTTGGCTTGAAGGAAGCTAAGGACATGGTAGACGGTGCTCCTAGCGTAGTAAAAGAAGGTTTGGCTAAGGACGAAGCAGAATCATTGAAGAAAACATTGGAAGAAGCTGGAGCTGAAGTTGAACTTAAATAACATTAGCCTGTAAATCAGGTAATTCGGTTAGGAACCCTTCGTGAAAAGGGTTCTTAACCTTTTTGTGTATATATTTAAAATTAAGTTCTACAAATCCATTAACAGATGTCTTCAAATACTGTAAATCAAAGAGTTAATTTTGCTTCGACTAAGAATCCGCTTGAATATCCGGATTTTCTGGAAGTACAATTGAAGTCATTCAAAGACTTTCTACAACTGGACACCCCACCCGAGAAACGTAAGAACGAGGGACTGTATAAAGTATTTGCTGAAAACTTCCCCATTGCCGATACAAGAAATAATTTTGTTCTTGAGTTTTTGGACTACTATATTGATCCGCCGCGCTATACCATTGATGAATGTATAGAGCGAGGGCTTACATATAGCGTGCCTTTGAAGGCAAAATTGAAATTATATTGTACCGACCCCGACCACGAAGATTTTGACACGGTCATTCAGGACGTGTTCCTCGGTCCTATTCCTTACATGACGGATAAGGCAACATTCGTCATCAACGGTGCGGAACGTGTGGTTGTATCCCAGCTTCACCGTTCACCGGGCGTATTCTTCGGACAGAGCGTACATGCCAACGGTACCAAGTTGTACTCAGCCCGTATCATCCCGTTCAAGGGTTCGTGGATTGAGTTTGCCACCGACATCAACAACGTCATGTATGCGTACATTGACCGTAAGAAGAAATTGCCGGTTACCACTTTGCTGAGAGCCATCGGATTTGAGAATGACAAGGACATTCTCGAGATTTTTAATTTGGCGGAAGACGTGAAGGTGAACAAGACGAACCTCAAGAAGATGGTGGGACGTAAGTTGGCCGCACGTGTGTTGAAAACATGGATTGAGGATTTTGTAGACGAAGATACCGGTGAAGTTGTTTCCATCGAGCGTAACGAAGTCGTTATTGACCGTGAAACTGTAATCGAGCCGGAACATGTTGACATTATATTAGAGTCGGGCGTTCAGAATATCCTCGTACACAAGGAAGAACCGAACCAGTCTGACTATTCTATCATATATAATACTCTGCAGAAGGATCCGAGTAACTCGGAAAAAGAAGCTGTACTCTACATCTACCGCCAGTTGCGTAATGCAGACCCTGCCGATGATGCCAGTGCACGCGAGGTTATCAATAACCTGTTCTTCTCAGAGAAGAGATATGACCTGGGTGATGTAGGCCGTTATCGTATCAACAGAAAGTTGAACTTGACGACCGATATGGACGTGCGTGTCCTTACCAAGGAAGATATTATCGAAATTATCAAATATCTCATCGAGTTGATTAACTCGAAAGCGGATGTGGACGATATCGACCACTTGAGCAACCGTCGTGTGCGTACAGTGGGCGAACAGTTGTCCAATCAGTTTGCCATCGGTCTGGCACGTATGTCGCGTACTATCCGCGAGCGTATGAACGTCCGTGACAATGAAGTCTTTACTCCGATTGACCTGATTAACGCCAAGACAATCTCTTCCGTTATCAATTCATTCTTTGGAACGAATGCTTTGTCACAGTTCATGGACCAGACCAACCCGCTGGCCGAGATTACTCACAAACGCCGTATGTCTGCCCTGGGTCCCGGCGGTCTGTCACGCGAGCGTGCAGGCTTCGAGGTTCGTGACGTACACTATACTCACTACGGACGTCTTTGTCCTATCGAGACTCCTGAAGGTCCGAACATCGGTTTGATTTCTTCACTCTGTGTGTTCGCGAAAATCAACGAGCTTGGCTTCATTGAAACTCCGTACCGCAAGGTGGCAGAGGGTAAGGTTGATCTTTCTGACGAAGGTTTGGTTTACCTCACCGCAGAAGAAGAGGAAGCCAAGATTATTGCTCAGGGTAATGCTCCTTTGAACGATGACGGTACTTTTGTACGTGATAAAGTAAAATCCCGTCAGGATGCCGACTATCCGGTGGTTCCTCCTTCCGAGGTGGAATTGATGGACGTATCTCCCCAGCAGATTGCTTCTATTGCGGCTTCTTTGATTCCGTTCTTGGAGCATGATGACGCCAACCGTGCATTGATGGGATCAAACATGATGCGCCAGGCTGTTCCTTTATTGAAGAGCGAAGCTCCGATTGTAGGTACCGGTATCGAACGCCAGCTGGCACGCGATTCTCGTACGCAGATTACTGCCGAGGGTGACGGTGTGGTTGAATTCGTGGATGCAACGACTATCCGTATTCTGTACGACCGTACGGAGGAGGAAGAGTTCGTAAGCTTCGAGCCTGCATTGAAAGAATATAATATCCCGAAGTGGCGCCGTACCAACCAGAATATGACGATTGACCTCCGTCCGATTTGCGAGAAGGGTCAGCGCGTGACTGCAGGTCAAATCCTGACGGAAGGTTATTCAACCGAAGACGGAGAACTTGCACTGGGTAAGAACCTGCTGGTTGCTTACATGCCGTGGAAGGGCTATAACTATGAGGATGCTATCGTACTGAATGAACGTGTGGTTCGTGAGGACCTTTTGACCTCTGTACACGTAGAAGAATATTCTTTGGAAGTTCGCGAAACGAAGCGTGGTATGGAAGAGTTGACCTCTGACATTCCTAACGTAAGTGAGGAAGCGACTAAAGACCTTGACGAAAACGGTATTGTTCGTGTGGGTGCCCGCATCGAACCGGGTGATATCCTTATCGGTAAGATTACTCCGAAGGGTGAATCGGATCCTTCTCCGGAAGAGAAACTGCTCCGTGCCATCTTCGGTGACAAGGCCGGTGATGTGAAGGATGCTTCTTTGAAAGCCTCTCCTTCTTTGAAGGGTGTTGTTATCGGTAAGCGTCTGTTCTCCCGTGTTGTCAAGACCCGCAGCTCCAAGCTGGCCGACAAGGCTCTGTTACCGAAGATTGACGATGAGTTCGACGCTAAGATTGGTGACCTCAAGAAAGTGTTGATAAACAAGCTGTTGAAGCTTACAGAAAATTATACATCGGAAGGTGTGAAGGATTACATGGGTGCCGACATTATTTCCAAAGGCGCCAGATTCTCTGCTTCCGACTTCAGCGATTTGGACTTCACCGCTGTTCAGTTGAGCAACTGGACGAAGGATGAACATACCAACGGACTGATTCGTGCATTGGTGATGAACTTCATCAAGAAGTACAAGGAACTCGATGCCGAGCTGAAACGCAAGAAGTTCGCCATCACTATCGGTGACGAGTTGCCCGCAGGTATCATTCAGATGGCCAAGGTATACATTGCCAAGAAACGTAAGATTGGTGTCGGTGACAAGATGGCCGGTCGTCACGGTAACAAGGGTATTGTTTCCCGTGTGGTACGCCAGGAAGACATGCCGTTCCTTGCTGACGGTACTCCGGTAGACATCGTGCTGAATCCGTTGGGTGTGCCTTCACGTATGAACATCGGTCAGATATTCGAGGCCGTTCTCGGGCGTGCCGGAAAAAACCTGGGCGTGAAGTTTGCCACTCCTATCTTTGACGGTGCATCTTTGGACGATTTGAACGAATGGACCGATAAGGCCGGCTTGCCTCGCTACGGCAAGACAACGCTGTATGATGGTGGTACCGGTGAAGCATTCGAGCAGCAGGCTACGGTAGGTGTGACTTACATGCTGAAGCTCGGTCACATGGTTGAAGACAAGATGCACGCACGTTCCATCGGTCCGTACTCACTCATTACGCAACAGCCGTTGGGTGGTAAGGCACAGTTCGGTGGTCAGCGTTTTGGAGAAATGGAAGTTTGGGCACTCGAAGCGTTCGGTGCCGCACACATTCTGCAGGAAATCCTGACTATCAAGTCTGATGACGTTGTAGGACGTTCCAAGGCTTATGAAGCAATCGTGAAGGGTGAACCGATGCCTGCTCCGGGTATCCCCGAGTCACTGAACGTATTGCTGCACGAGTTGAGAGGTTTGGGCTTGAGCATCAACTTAGAATAATGGATAATTGATAATTGAGAGTGGATAATGCAAGTTACCATTCTCAATTATCGGTTTTCAGTTTTTCAATTTCAATTTTCCATTGTCAATTATCAATTAAATAAATTTATGGCTTTTAGAAAAGATAACAAGATAAAGAGTAATTTCTCGAAAATCTCTATCGGTTTGGCTTCTCCTGAGGAAATCCTTGAGAATTCGAGTGGTGAAGTTTTAAAGCCTGAAACCATCAACTATCGTACGTATAAGCCCGAACGCGACGGATTGTTCTGCGAGCGCATCTTTGGTCCTATCAAGGATTACGAGTGCCATTGCGGTAAGTACAAGCGTATCCGTTACAAAGGCATCGTCTGCGACCGTTGTGGTGTGGAAGTGACTGAAAAGAAAGTGCGCCGTGAGCGTATGGGACACATCCAGCTCGTTGTGCCCGTGGCTCACATCTGGTACTTCCGTTCACTTCCCAACAAAATCGGTTACTTGTTGGGCTTGCCCACCAAGAAGCTGGATGCCATTATCTATTACGAGCGTTATGTTGTCATTCAGCCGGGTGTACTGTCCGATGAAGTGGCACAGTATGACTTGCTTGAAGAAGGAGAATACCTGGACTTGCTGGAAAAGTTGCCGAAAGACAACCAGTTCCTCGAAGATTCAGATCCCAATAAGTTCATTGCCAAGATGGGCGCGGAAGCTATCTACGATTTGCTGTCACGCCTCGACCTTGACTCTTTGTCTTACGAACTGCGTAACCGTGCCGGAAGCGATGCTTCACAGCAACGCAAGACCGAAGCTCTGAAACGTCTTCAGGTAGTTGAGTCGTTCCGTGCATCACGCGGACGCAACAAGCCCGAGTGGATGATTGTACGCATTGTACCGGTTATTCCACCCGAACTTCGTCCGTTGGTCCCATTGGATGGCGGCCGTTTCGCAACTTCTGACTTGAATGACCTTTACCGTCGTGTCATCATCCGTAACAACCGTCTGAAGAGATTGATTGAAATCAAAGCTCCTGAAGTGATTTTGCGTAATGAAAAACGTATGTTGCAGGAAGCTGTCGACTCTCTGTTTGATAACTCCCGTAAATCGAGTGCAGTGAAGACCGACGCTAACCGTCCGTTGAAGTCACTTTCCGACAGTTTGAAGGGTAAGCAAGGACGTTTCCGTCAGAACTTGTTGGGTAAGCGTGTCGACTATTCCGCACGTTCTGTAATCGTTGTAGGTCCGGAGCTGAAGATGGGCGAATGCGGTATCCCTAAACTGATGGCAGCCGAGCTTTACAAGCCGTTCATCATTCGTAAGCTCATTGAGCGTGGTATCGTGAAGACGGTAAAGAGCGCCAAGAAGATTGTAGACCGCAAGGAACCCGTTATCTGGGACATTTTGGAACACGTGATGAAGGGGCATCCGGTGCTGTTGAACCGTGCCCCGACACTTCACCGTCTGGGTATCCAGGCATTCCAGCCTAAAATGATTGAAGGTAAGGCAATCCAGCTGCACCCGTTGGCATGTACGGCGTTCAATGCCGACTTCGACGGTGACCAGATGGCCGTGCACTTGCCGTTGAGCAACGAAGCGATTCTGGAAGCACAGATGCTAATGCTCCAGTCACACAATATATTGAACCCTGCCAACGGTGCTCCTATCACTGTGCCTGCTCAGGATATGGTACTTGGTCTGTACTATATTACGAAGCTGCGCAAGGGTGCCAAGGGTGAAGGCCTGACATTCTACGGTCCTGAGGAAGCGCTGATTGCCTACAATGAAGGTAAGTGCGACATCCATGCTCCGGTAAGCGTAATAGTGAAAGACGTTGACGAGAATGGTAACATTGTGGACAAGATGATGCACGATACCTCCGTGGGCCGTGTCATTGTCAACGAAATTGTTCCGGCAGAAGCAGGATATATCAATACGATTATCTCCAAGAAGTCACTCCGAGACATCATCAGTCACGTAATCAAGGTGTGTGGTGTTGCCAAGGCAGCCGACTTCCTCGACGGAATCAAGAACCTCGGTTATTACATGGCCTTCAAGGGTGGTTTGTCGTTCAACTTGGGCGATATCATTATCCCGGAAGAGAAGGAAGCATTAGTACAGAAAGGTTATGATGAAGTAGAGCAGGTAATCAATAACTATAACATGGGTTTCATCACGAACAACGAGCGTTACAACCAGGTAATCGATATCTGGACGCACGTGAACTCTGAGTTGTCCAACATCCTGATGAAAACCATTTCAAGCGACGACCAGGGTTTCAACTCTGTATACATGATGCTGGATTCCGGTGCCCGTGGTTCTAAGGAACAGATTCGTCAGCTCTCCGGTATGCGTGGTTTGATGGCGAAGCCCCAGAAAGCAGGTGCCGAAGGCGGTCAGATTATCGAAAACCCGATTCTTTCTAACTTTAAGGAAGGTCTGTCCGTGTTGGAGTACTTTATCTCTACCCACGGTGCCCGTAAGGGTCTTGCCGATACCGCTTTGAAGACGGCCGATGCCGGATACCTGACCCGTCGTCTGGTTGACGTATCGCATGATGTGATTATTAATGAAGAAGACTGCGGCACGCTCCGCGGATTGGTTTGTACGGCACTGAAGAACAATGATGAAACCATTGCCACTCTGTATGAACGTATCCTGGGTCGTGTATCCGTACATGATATTGTTCATCCTACAACTGGCGAACTGATTGTGGCCGGCGGTGAGGAAATTACCGAGGACATTGCACAACGCATTGAAGACTCTCCAATCGAGAGCGTTGAAATCCGTTCTGTATTGACCTGCGAATCCAAGAAAGGTGTTTGTGCCAAGTGTTACGGACGTAACCTGGCTTCCAGCCGTATGGTTCAGAAGGGCGAGGCAGTCGGCGTAATCGCTGCACAGTCTATCGGTGAGCCGGGTACACAGTTGACACTGCGTACATTCCATGCCGGTGGTACGGCAGCCAATATTGCTGCCAACGCAAGCATCGTGGCCAAGAATCCTGCCCGTCTGGAATTCGAAGAACTCCGTACGGTAGACGTTATCGACGAAGCAGGCGAACCGGCAAAGGTAGTGGTAGGCCGTTTGGCCGAAGTGCGTTTCGTGGATGTCAACACAGGTATTGTGCTTTCCACTCATAATGTACCCTACGGTTCTACGCTCTATGCAGCCGATGGTGAAATGGTAGAGAAAGGCAAGATGATTGCCCGTTGGGACCCGTTCAACGCGGTTATCATTACCGAAGCTACCGGTAAGATTGAATTTGAAGGCGTTATTGAAAACGTGACTTATAAGGTAGAGTCTGATGAATCTACCGGTTTGCGCGAAATCATCATCATTGAGTCTAAGGATAAGACGAAGGTGCCTACCGCACACATCATGACAGAAGACGGCGAACTGATCCGTACATACAACTTGCCAGTAGGTGGCCACGTAGTGGTTGAAGACGGTCAGAAGGTAAAGGCCGGTGAAGTTATCGTGAAGATTCCGCGTGCCGTAGGTAAAGCGGGTGATATCACGGGTGGTCTTCCCCGTGTCACTGAGTTGTTCGAGGCACGTAACCCGTCTAATCCCGCTGTGGTTTCAGAAATCGACGGTGAGGTTACCATGGGTAAGGTGAAACGCGGTAATCGCGAAATCATCGTTACTTCCAAGACCGGTGAAGTGAAGAAGTACCTCGTACCGTTGTCCAAGCAGATTCTGGTTCAGGAGAACGACTATGTACGTGCCGGTACTCCGTTGTCTGACGGTGCTATCACACCTGCGGACATCCTGGCTATCAAAGGTCCTACGGCCGTGCAGGAATATATTGTGAACGAGGTTCAGGACGTTTACCGTCTGCAGGGTGTGAAGATTAATGATAAGCACTTTGAAATCATCGTTCGTCAGATGATGCGCAAGGTGGAAATCGACGAGCCAGGTGATACCCGCTTCCTGGAACAGCAAGTTGTTGACAAGATGGAATTCATGGAAGAGAACGACCGTATCTGGGGAAAGAAGGTGGTAGTGGATGCTGGAGATTCCCAGAGTCTGCAGGCTGGCCAGATTGTGACGGCCCGCAAGCTGCGTGACGAGAACTCCATGTTGAAACGCCGCGACTTGAAACCCGTGGAAGTGCGCGACGCTGTACCTGCGACTTCTACTCAGATTCTTCAAGGTATCACCCGTGCTGCATTGCAGACTTCAAGCTTCATGTCGGCTGCTTCCTTCCAGGAAACGACGAAGGTACTGAACGAGGCTGCCATCAACGGAAAGGTGGACCGTCTGGAAGGTATGAAGGAGAACGTAATTTGCGGTCACCTGATTCCTGCCGGTACCGGACAACGCGAGTTCGAGAAGATTATCGTTGGCTCCAAAGAAGAGTACGACCGTATGCTTGCCAACAAGAAGACGGTACTTGATTATGCTGTAGACGAGAAAGTAGAGGGATAGCCTTACAACGTCAATATAATTCTATTAAATAGAGAGGGAATATCCTATAAGAAGGAGTATTCCCTCTCTGTTTTATCTTTGCCTCTTCCTTCTGTACTGCAATGCTTCTGTATGTTTGTTACAGTGCTACTGCAAAACGGTTGCAGTGGCTTGCTCCTTTTTCAGAACGGATTATTATGTGTCTTTTTGAACTTAAATGTATATCATCCGAAAAAAAAGAGTACTTTTGGTCTATCTTTTAAGAACATTTTAAAAACAATTGTGCAACATGGAAAATCAAGAAAACAACAACGGTCAACTCCAGATAGAATTGAAGGAAGAAGTGGCGCAAGGTACATATGCCAATTTGGCTATTATAACTCATTCCAGTTCGGAATTTATTCTCGACTTTATCCGCGTGATGCCTGGAATGCCAAAGGCTGGCGTGCAATCGCGCATAGTTTTGGCACCCGAACATGCCAAGCGTTTGCTGCGTGCACTCGAAGAGAATATTGGGAAATATGAACGCGCTTTCGGACTGATTCGCATGCCGGACGAACAAACATTTCCGCCTCTTCCCAACATCAAGGGTGAAGCGTAAAATCAAAAAAAAACTTGTAGTGCATTGATTATTCAAAACTTATTAGTATCTTTGCAGCCCAAAAGTGTATAGTTTTGAATTAATATAAACAATAATATATAACTAAAAACAATTAAAATGCCTACAATTCAGCAATTAGTAAGAAAAGGACGCGAAGTGCTGGTGGAGAAATCAAAGTCTCCAGCCTTGGACTCTTGTCCTCAAAGACGTGGCGTTTGCGTGAGAGTGTATACAACCACTCCGAAGAAGCCGAATTCAGCTATGCGTAAAGTAGCTCGTGTACGTTTGACCAATGGTAAAGAGGTGAACTCTTATATTCCGGGAGAAGGTCACAACTTGCAGGAACACTCTATCGTGTTGGTACGTGGTGGTCGTGTAAAAGACCTTCCGGGTGTGCGTTATCACATCGTACGTGGTACTTTGGATACTGCAGGTGTTGCAGGTCGTACACAAAGACGTTCCAAATACGGCGCAAAACGTCCGAAACCGGGTCAAGCAGCTCCTGCTAAGAAGAAATAATCTGGTGGCCTGATTCCCAAAATAGGAAAATTTAAAGTAATAACTTACGTTTTAGTTTGTTGGAAATGCTAAAGGTTGAGTAAATTCTCCGGAGGGAGAGTTGAAGAAGACAGAAGTAAACAACCAAGAACGAAAAACATTATTCTTTCAGACAAATGAGAAAAGCAAAACCAAAAAAACGCGTTATCCTTCCGGATCCCGTGTTCAATGATGTAAAAGTTTCCAAGTTCGTGAATCACTTGATGTACGATGGAAAGAAGAACACTTCTTATGAAATCTTCTATGCTGCGTTGGAAACAGTGAAGAACAAAATGCAGAACGAAGAGAAATCCGCTCTTGAAATCTGGAAAAAAGCTCTGGATAATGTGACTCCTCAAGTGGAAGTTAAGTCTCGCCGTGTGGGTGGTGCTACTTTCCAGGTTCCTACAGAAATCCGTGCTGACCGTAAGGAATCAATTTCCATGAAGAACTTGATTATCTTTGCACGTAAGCGTGGCGGTAAATCAATGGCTGATAAGCTGGCTGCCGAAATCATGGATGCTTTCAATGAACAGGGCGGTGCTTACAAACGTAAAGAAGATATGCATAGAATGGCAGAAGCTAACCGTGCATTTGCTCATTTCAGATTCTAATACTATAAGAGACTAACCAATTAGAAGATTAAAAAACTTAAAGTAAGGGAATTAGAAAATGGCAAAGCATGATTTACATTTGACACGTAATATCGGTATCATGGCCCACATCGATGCCGGAAAGACAACGACTTCTGAACGTATTTTGTTTTACACGGGTTTGACCCACAAAATCGGTGAGGTACACGATGGTGCCGCTACAATGGACTGGATGGAGCAAGAACAAGAACGTGGTATCACTATCACTTCTGCTGCTACTACCACTCGTTGGAAATATGCCGGTAATACTTATAAAATCAATTTGATTGATACTCCGGGACACGTGGACTTTACTGCTGAGGTAGAACGCTCTTTACGTGTGTTGGACGGTGCTGTCGCTGCTTATTGTGCAGTTGGTGGCGTTGAACCGCAATCTGAAACAGTTTGGCGTCAAGCAGACAAGTACAATGTGCCACGTATCGGTTATGTTAATAAAATGGACCGTTCCGGTGCAGACTTCTTCGAAGTAGTTCGCCAAATGAAGGACGTTTTGGGTGCTAATCCATGTCCTATCGTTATCCCTATTGGCGCTGAAGAAACTTTCAAGGGGTTGGTTGACCTTATTAAAATGAAAGCTATCTATTGGCATGATGAGACAATGGGGGCTGACTATACGGTGGAGGAAATTCCTGCCAATTTAGTAGACGAAGCCAATGAATGGAGAGATAAGATGCTCGAAAAAGTAGCTGAGTTTGACGATGCCTTGATGGAGAAATATTTCGATGATCCTTCTACTATTACAGAAGAAGAGGTTTTGAGAGCTCTTCGTAACGCAACAGTACAGATGGCTGTTGTTCCGATGCTGTGTGGATCTTCATTCAAGAACAAAGGTGTACAGACTTTGCTTGACTATGTTTGTGCATTCTTGCCTTCTCCGTTGGATACTCCGAATATCATAGGAACTAATCCTGATACTGGTTTGGAGGAAGATCGTAAGCCGGATGATGATGAAAAAACATCTGCTTTGGCATTTAAGATTGCTACTGACCCGTATGTCGGTCGTCTGACTTTCTTCCGTGTTTATTCAGGAAAAATTGAAGCGGGTTCTTATATTTATAATTCCCGTTCAAGGAAGAAGGAGCGTGTGTCCCGTTTGTTCCAGATGCATTCTAACAAGCAGAATCCGGTAGAAGTTATCGGTGCTGGTGATATTGGTGCTGGCGTAGGTTTCAAGGATATACATACTGGTGATACATTGTGTGACGAAACTGCACCGATTGTATTGGAATCTATGGACTTTCCGGAACCGGTTATCGGTATCGCAGTTGAGCCTAAGACTCAGAAGGATATGGATAAACTGTCAAATGGTCTGGCTAAGCTGGCTGAAGAAGACCCGACGTTCACAGTTAAGACTGACGAACAGACTGGTCAGACAGTTATCTCTGGTATGGGCGAGCTTCACTTGGATATTATTATCGACCGTCTGAAACGTGAGTTCAAGGTTGAATGTAACCAGGGTAAGCCTCAGGTTAACTATAAGGAAGCTATCACTAAGACAGTCAACTTGCGTGAAGTTTACAAGAAGCAGTCCGGTGGTCGTGGTAAGTTCGCTGATATTATCGTGAACATCGGCCCGGTTGATGAAGACTTCAAGGAAGGCGGATTGCAATTCGTCGACGAAGTGAAGGGTGGTAACATTCCTAAGGAATTTATCCCGTCTGTACAGAAGGGCTTCACTACTGCCATGAAGAATGGTGTGTTGGCAGGTTATCCGTTGGATTCACTGAAAGTAACCTTGATTGACGGTTCTTTCCACCCGGTTGACTCTGACCAGTTGTCATTCGAAATCTGTGCTATCCAGGCATATAAGAATGCTTGTGCTAAGGCAGGTCCGGTGCTGATGGAGCCTATCATGAAGCTGGAAGTTGTTACTCCGGAAGAGAACATGGGTGACGTTATCGGTGACTTGAACAAGCGTCGTGGCCAGGTGGAAGGTATGGAATCCAGCCGTTCCGGTGCACGTATCGTGAAGGCAATGGTTCCGCTGGCAGAAATGTTCGGTTACGTAACAGCATTGCGTACCATCACTTCTGGTCGTGCAACCTCTTCAATGGTATACTCTCACCACGCCCAGGTTTCCAACTCTATTGCCAAGGCAGTATTGGAGGAAGTAAAAGGTCGTACTGACTTAATCTAAAAAAAACTTGAAGTCCCGTAGGCTAGCGAATGACTCTTAGCCTGCGGAACTTCATCTTATATAACTATTTAATAATTAAAGACAGTAATGAGTCAAAAAATTAGAATCAAACTGAAATCTTACGACCACAACTTGGTTGACAAGTCAGCTGAGAAGATTGTAAGAACGGTGAAGACAACGGGCGCCATCGTTAGCGGTCCGATTCCTCTTCCTACGCACAAGCGTATCTTTACCGTGAACCGTTCGACTTTCGTTAACAAGAAGTCGCGTGAACAATTCGAACTCTCTTCTTACAAGAGACTGATTGACATCTATAGCTCAACAGCTAAGACAGTAGATGCTCTGATGAAGTTGGAGTTGCCGAGTGGTGTGGAAGTAGAAATCAAAGTGTAAGTATTAAAAATTAAGTGAAATGCCAGGATTATTAGGAAAAAAAATCGGAATGACATCCGTTTTCAGTGCCGAGGGTAAGAATGTACCATGCACTGTTATCGAAGCAGGTCCTTGTGTTGTTACTCAAGTGAAAACTGTAGAAAAGGACGGTTATGAAGCTGTTCAGCTGGGCTTCCAGGACAAGAAGGAGAAGCACACTACAAAGCCTTTGATGGGGCACTTTAAGAAAGCTGGAGTAACTCCCAAGAAACACTTGGCTGAGTTCAAAGAATTTGAAACAGAGTTGAATCTGGGTGACACTGTTACCGTAGAACTGTTCAATGACGCAACTTTTGTTGACGTTGTAGGTACTTCTAAGGGTAAAGGTTTCCAGGGTGTAGTAAAACGCCATGGTTTTGGTGGTGTAGGCCAGACTACTCACGGTCAGCACAACCGCGCTCGTAAGCCGGGTTCTATCGGTGCTTGTTCTTACCCTGCAAAAGTATTCAAAGGAATGCGCATGGGCGGACAGCTTGGTGGCGACAGAGTAACTGTTCAAAACCTGCAGGTATTAAAGGTAATCGCGGAGCACAATCTTCTTTTGATTAAGGGATCTGTTCCTGGTTGCAAAGGTTCAATCGTAATAATTGAGAAATAATGGAAGTTAACGTATATAACATTAAAGGTGAAGACACTGGGAGAAAGATTACGTTAAACGAGTCTATCTTCGGAATTGAGCCCAACGACCACGCTATCTACTTGGATGTTAAACAGTTTATGGCTAACCAGCGTCAGGGTACACACAAGTCAAAGGAAAGAAGCGAAATCAGTGGTTCTACTCGTAAAATCGGTCGCCAGAAAGGTGGTGGTGGTGCACGTCGTGGTGACATGAACTCACCGGTACTTGTTGGTGGTGGACGCGTATTCGGTCCGAAACCGAGAGATTACTACTTCAAATTAAACAAAAAAGTAAAGGCTCTGGCTCGTAAGTCAGCTTTGTCATACAAGGCTCAGAACAACGCAGTTGTAGTAGTAGAAGACTTCTCTTTTGAAGCTCCGAAGACTAAAGATTTTGTTGCAATGACAAAAAATCTTAAAGTTTCTGACAAAAAGCTGCTTGTGATTTTACCAGAAGCAAATAAAAACGTATATTTGTCGGCTCGTAATGTGAAGGGTGCTAATGTGCAGACTATCTCAGGGTTAAATACTTACAGAGTATTGGACGCTGGGGTCGTTGTGTTTGCTGAAAGTGCACTTTCTGCTATCGACAATATCTTAATGTAAAAAGGAGGCTTAAATAATGGGAATTATTATTAAACCGTTAGTGACAGAGAAGATGACTGCAATTACTGATAAGACGAATAATCGTTTCGGCTTTATCGTGCGTCCTGAAGCTAATAAACTGGAAATTAAGAAGGAAGTTGAAGCCCTTTACAACGTTACAGTAGTTGATGTGAATACAATGAAGTATGCCGGCAAAAACAAGAGCCGCTATACTCGTGCCGGTATCATCAACGGACGTACGAATGCGTTCAAGAAGGCTATCGTTACGTTGAAAGAAGGAGATACTATTGATTTTTATAGCAATATTTAATAAAAATGGCAGTACGTAAATTTAAGCCCACAACACCGGGGCAAAGACATAAAATTATTGGTACTTACGAAGAGATTACTGCACGGGTACCAGAAAAGTCTCTTGTATTTGGTAAGAAATCTTCAGGTGGTCGTAACAACGAAGGTAAGATGACTATGCGCTACATCGGTGGCGGTAGTAAGAAGATTATTCGTATCGTAGATTTCAAGAGAAATAAAGACGGTGTGCCTGCAGTGGTTAAAACAATTGAATACGATCCGAATCGTTCGGCTCGTATCGCTTTGTTGTTTTATGCAGATGGAGAAAAAAGATATATTATTGCTCCCAATGGATTGCAAGTTGGTACGACTTTGATGTCAGGTGAGACTGCCGCTCCGGAAATCGGAAACGCACTTCCGCTTCAGAATATTCCGGTCGGTACTGTAATTCACAACATCGAATTACGTCCGGGACAAGGCGCTGCCTTGGTTCGCTCGGCTGGTAACTTCGCTCAGTTGACTTCTAGAGAAGGTAAGTACTGCGTTATCAAGTTGCCTTCAGGTGAGGTTCGTCAGATCCTCAGTACTTGTAAGGCTACTATTGGTAGTGTAGGTAACTCAGATCATGGATTGGAAAGTTCAGGTAAAGCTGGACGTTCTCGTTGGTTAGGACGTCGTCCGCGTAACCGTGGTGTTGTTATGAACCCGGTTGATCACCCGATGGGTGGTGGTGAAGGACGTGCTTCAGGAGGACACCCGAGATCTCGTAAGGGATTGTACGCTAAGGGTCTTAAGACAAGAGCTCCGAAGAAACAATCGTCTAAGTATATTATTGAGAGAAGAAAGAAGTAATCTGATTAATTGAGTAAATTATGAGTCGTTCATTAAAAAAAGGTCCGTATATTAACGTTAAGCTTGAGAAGAAAGTGCTTGCCATGAATGAATCGGGCAAGAAAGTGGTAGTTAAGACCTGGGCCAGAGCTTCAATGATTTCGCCTGATTTCGTAGGCCATACTGTTGCAGTTCACAACGGAAATAAATTTATTCCTGTTTATGTTACCGAAAATATGGTAGGACACAAGTTGGGCGAATTTGCTCCAACTCGTACTTTCAGAGGACACGCTGGTAACAAGAAAAAATAAAACAGGATTTATCTGAAATAATAAAGTAATAATATAATGGGAGCAAGAAAAAAAATATCGGCTGAAAAAAGAAAAGAAGCCCTTAAGACCATGTATTTTGCGAAATTGCAAAATGTTCCTACTTCCCCCCGTAAAATGCGTCTCGTGGCTGACATGATTCGCGGGATGGAGGTGAACAGAGCACTCGGCGTTTTGAAGTTCTCTTCAAAAGAGGCTGCCGCAAGAGTGGAAAAGTTGCTGCGCTCTGCAATTGCTAACTGGGAGCAGAAAAACGAACGTAAAGCTGAAAGTGGCGAGCTGTTCGTAACCAAGATTTTTGTTGATGGTGGTGCTACACTCAAAAGAATGAGACCGGCTCCGCAGGGTAGAGGTTACAGAATTCGTAAACGTTCAAACCACGTAACGTTGTTCGTTGGTTCTAAAAGTAATAACGAAGATCAAAATTAAGGTAAATGGGACAAAAAGTTAATCCAATAAGCAACCGTTTAGGAATTATCAGAGGATGGGATTCCAATTGGTATGGTGGAAAGAATTACGGCGATTCTCTGCTGGAAGATAGCAAGATTCGTAAATATTTGAACGCTCGTCTGGCAAAGGCTAGTGTGTCAAGAATTGTAATTGAACGTACACTGAAACTCGTGACTATTACCGTTTGTACTGCACGTCCGGGTATCATTATCGGCAAAGGTGGCCAAGAAGTTGACAAGTTGAAAGAGGAGTTGAAGAAGGTTACTGATAAGGATATTCAGATTAATATCTTCGAAGTTAAGAGACCAGAGTTGGATGCTGTTATCGTGGCTAACAACATTGCCCGTCAGGTTGAAGGCAAAATAGCCTACCGTCGTGCCATCAAGATGGCTATTGCCAATACAATGCGTATGGGTGCGGAAGGTATCAAGATTCAGATTTCAGGACGTTTGAATGGTGCAGAAATGGCCCGTTCTGAAATGTATAAGGAAGGAAGAACTCCGTTGCACACTTTCAGAGCAGATATCGACTATTGTCATGCAGAAGCATTGACTAAGGTTGGTCTTCTCGGCATTAAAGTTTGGATTTGTAGAGGTGAAGTTTATGGTAAGAAGGAGTTGGCTCCGAACTTTACGCAAAGCAAGGAAAGTGGTCGTGGAAGCAATAGCGGAAACAATGGCGGAAAGAACTTCAAAAGAAAGAAAAATAATCGCTAACGAATTTGATTTTTAGGAATTATGTTACAACCGAAAAAAACAAAATTCAGAAGACAACAAAAAGGCCGTCAAAAGGGTAATGCCCAAAGAGGAAACCAGTTGGCTTTCGGATCTTTTGGTATTAAGGCCTTGGAAACGAAATGGATTACAGGCCGTCAGATTGAAGCTGCGCGTATTGCAGTGACAAGATATATGCAACGTCAAGGACAGATTTGGATTCGTATTTTCCCCGACAAACCTATCACCAGAAAGCCTGCTGATGTGCGTATGGGTAAGGGTAAGGGTGCGCCGGAAGGATTCGTAGCGCCTGTTACACCGGGTAGAATTATTATCGAAGCCGAAGGAGTATCTTATGAAATCGCTAAAGAAGCTTTGCGCTTGGCTGCACAGAAGCTTCCTATCACAACTAAGTTTGTGGTTAGACGTGATTATGATATTCAAAATCAAAATGCGTAAGAAGTATGAAAACAGCAGAAATTAAAGAGATGCCTACCAGTGACTTGGTAGAAAGAGTTGAAGCAGAAGTAGCTAATTACAACCAAGTGATTTTAAATCATTCTATTTCTCCTTTGGATAATCCTGCTCAGATCAAACAATTACGCAGGACTATTGCGCGTATGAAGACTGAATTACGCCAAAGAGAACTTAACAATAAATGATGAGCTTGATGGAAGCAAGAAATTTAAGAAAAGAAAGAACTGGGGTTGTGCTGAGCAACAAGATGGATAAGACCATTACAGTAGCAGCTAAGTTTAAGGAGAAACACCCCATATATGGTAAGTTCGTTAGCAAGACGAAGAAGTACCATGCTCATGATGAAAAGAATGAGTGCAATATCGGCGATACTGTACACATCATGGAAACTCGTCCTTTGAGCAAGACTAAGAGATGGAGATTGGTAGAAATAATTGAAAGAGCTAAGTAATTATGATACAAGTAGAATCCAGACTTACAGTATGTGATAATAGTGGGGCAAAAGAGGCTCTCTGTATCCGCGTTTTGGGTGGTACAGGTCGTCGCTATGCTTCAGTAGGGGACGTGATTGTCGTTTCTGTTAAGAGCGTTATCCCTTCAAGTGATATTAAAAAAGGTGCAGTGTCTAAAGCTTTGATCGTACGTACTAAGAAAGAAATCCGTCGTGCTGATGGCTCTTACATACGTTTTGATGATAATGCTTGCGTGTTGTTGAACAATGCAGGTGAAATTAGAGGTAGTCGTATTTTCGGTCCGGTAGCTCGTGAACTTCGTGCTACTAACATGAAAGTTGTGTCACTCGCTCCTGAAGTACTTTAATATTGTAAAAGATTTGAGTAATGAGTAAATTACATATTAAAAAAGGCGATACAGTTTATGTAAACTCCGGTGAAGACAAGGGTAAGACTGGTCGTGTATTGAAGGTTCTTGTTGATAAAAACCGCGCAATCGTTGAAGGTATCAACATGGTGTCTAAGAGCACAAAACCGAATGCTAAGAACCCGCAAGGTGGTATTGTGAAGCAAGAAGCTTCTATCCACTTGTCAAACTTGAACCCCGTTGATCCAAAGACTGGCAAAGCAACGCGTGTTGGTAGAAAAGTAAGTGCTGAAGGCACTTTAGTGCGTTATTCTAAAAAATCAGGAGAGGAGATTAAGTAATGAGTAATACTGCTAGCCTTAAGAAAGAATATGCAGAGCGTATTGCGCCTGCATTGAAATCACAGTTCCAGTATTCTTCTTCTATGCAGATACCCGTACTTAAGAAGATTGTTATCAATCAGGGTCTGGGTATGGCTGTTGCCGACAAGAAGATTATTGAAGTGGCAATTAATGAAATGACTACTATCACTGGCCAGAAAGCCGTGGCAACCATTTCTCGTAAGGATATTGCAAACTTTAAGTTGCGTAAGAAAATGCCGATTGGCGTTATGGTAACTCTGCGTCGTGAGAGAATGTACGAATTCCTTGAAAAGTTGGTTCGTGTAGCTCTGCCTCGTATCCGCGACTTCAAGGGTATTGAAAGTAAGTTCGATGGTAAGGGTAACTATACCCTTGGTATTCAGGAACAAATCATTTTCCCTGAAATTAATATCGATAGTATTACTAGAATTCTCGGAATGAATATTACCTTTGTAACCTCTGCGCAAACAGATGAAGAAGGGTATGCCTTGTTGAAAGAATTCGGTTTACCGTTTAAAAACGCTAAAAAAGATTGATAATATGGCAAAGGAATCAATGAAAGCACGCGAAGTAAAGCGTGCTAAATTAGTAGCCAGATATGCCGAGAAAAGAGCTGCGTTGAAGCAAATCGTTAGAACCGGTGATCCTGCTGAAGCTTTTGAAGCTGCACAGAAATTGCAGGATTTGCCTAAAAATTCTAACCCGATTCGCATGCACAACCGTTGCAAGCTGACAGGTCGTCCCAAAGGATATATCCGTCAGTTTGGCATCTCCAGAATCCAGTTCCGTGAGATGGCTTCTAACGGTCTTATTCCCGGTGTAAAGAAAGCAAGCTGGTAATTATTGTTTTTAAATATTGTCAGGGTAGGCCTGATTAATTTAATTTATTTTTTATATGACTGATCCAATAGCAGATTATTTGACGAGGTTGCGGAACGCTATTCAAGCGAAGCACAGAGTTGTGGAAGTTCCGGCTTCTAATTTGAAAAAAGAAATCACTAAGATTCTTTTTGAAAAGGGCTACATTCTTAATTATAAGTTTGTAGAAGATGGTCCTCAAGGTACAATCAAAGTTGCCTTGAAGTATGATCCGGTAAACAAGGTTAACGCAATCAAGAAGCTGGAGAGAATCTCTTCTCCGGGTTTGCGTCAATATACCGGTTATAAAGACATGCCGCGTGTTATTAATGGTTTGGGTATTGCTATAATATCTACTTCCAAGGGTGTAATGACCAACAAAGAAGCCGCTGAACTGAAGATTGGTGGTGAAGTTTTGTGTTATGTATATTAATAGGAGGAATTAGCAATGTCAAGAATAGGAAAATTACCCATTAGTATTCCCGCTGGAGTAACAGTTACTCTGAAAGATGACGTGGTTACCGTTAAGGGACCCAAAGGCGAAATGAGCCAATATGTAAATCCTGCTATCAATGTTACCATCGAAGACGGTCATGTTGTTTTGGCTGAGAATGAAAATGCAATGCTGGATAACCCCAAGCAAAAGCATGCATTCCATGGATTATACCGTTCATTGGTGCACAACATGGTTGTTGGTGTATCAGAAGGATATAAGAAAGAATTGGAACTTGTCGGTGTAGGTTACCGTGCCTCTAACCAGGGAAATATCATTGAACTGGCTTTAGGTTATACTCACAGTATCTTTATACAGTTGCCTCCTGAAGTTAAAGTTGAGACTAAGTCTGAAAGAAACAAGAATCCTTTGATTATATTGGAATCTTGCGACAAGCAGTTACTTGGTCAAGTTTGCTCTAAAATACGTTCTTTCCGTAAGCCTGAACCGTATAAGGGTAAGGGTATTAAGTTTGTTGGCGAAGAAATTCGTAGAAAGTCTGGTAAATCAGCTGGTGCTAAATAATCATTTAAATTGATATTATTATGACAACAAAAATAGAAAGACGAATTAAGATCAAATATAGAGTACGCAACAAAATTTCAGGTACTACTGAATGCCCGCGTATGAGTGTATTTAGAAGTAACAAGCAAATCTATGTTCAGATTATCGATGACTTGTCCGGTAAGACATTGGCTGCCGCTTCTTCGTTGGGTATGACTGAAAAAATGCCTAAGAAGGAACAAGCTGCTAAAGTAGGTGAACTGATTGCGAAAAAAGCTCAGGAAGCAGGTATTACTACTGTTGTTTTCGACCGTAATGGTTACTTGTATCATGGGAGAGTAAAAGAGGTGGCTGATGCTGCCCGTAACGGTGGACTTAAATTTTAATCATTATGGCAGGACTTAATAATAGAGTTAAGATTACAAACGATATAGAGCTGAAAGACAGATTGGTTGCTATTAATCGTGTAACCAAAGTAACCAAAGGTGGTAGAACTTTTAGTTTCTCTGCTATTGTGGTAGTAGGAAACGAAGAAGGCATCATCGGTTGGGGCCTTGGTAAAGCTGGTGAAGTAACCGCTGCTATTGCCAAAGGTGTTGAATCTGCAAAGAAAAACCTGACAAGAGTGCCTGTACTGAAAGGTACAGTTCCTCACGAACAGTCTGCAAAGTTCGGTGGCGCTGAAGTATTTATTAAACCGGCTTCTCACGGTACTGGTGTTGTTGCTGGCGGTGCAATGCGTGCCGTATTGGAAAGTGTTGGTGTAACAGACGTTTTGGCTAAGTCAAAAGGTTCTTCCAACCCGCACAACTTGGTAAAGGCTACTATCTTGGCATTGAGTGAAATGCGCGATGCTCGTATGGTTGCCCAGAACAGAGGAGTTAGTATGGAAAAAGTATTTAGAGGATAAGGAGGAAGAATATGTCGACTATAAAGATTAAACAAGTTAAAAGTAGAATTGGTGCTCCTGCTGATCAGAAGAGAACTCTCGATGCACTGGGACTTCATAAGTTGAATCGTGTGGTTGAACACGAATGCACTCCTTCAATTCTTGGAATGGTGGATAAGGTTAAACACTTGGTTACCATTGTTAAGTAATTATTTGTTGAATATAAAACGAATTACAATATGAACTTAAGTAATTTAAAACCTGCAGAGGGATCTACTAAAACAAGAAAGAGAATTGGACGTGGTCCGGGTTCTGGCTTGGGAGGTACTTCTACTAGAGGTCATAAAGGAGCTAAATCAAGATCTGGATACTCTAAGAAAATCGGTTTTGAAGGTGGTCAGATGCCTCTTCAACGTCGTGTACCTAAGTTTGGCTTTAAAAATATCAATCGTGTAGAGTATAAGGCTATCAACTTGGATACAATTCAGAAATTGGCTGAAGCAAAGAACTTGCAGACTGTAGGTATCAGTGACTTCATTGCTGCTGGTTTCATTTCTGCAAGCCAGTTGGTAAAAGTATTAGGTAACGGAACTTTGACTGCTAAGTTGGATGTACAAGCACATGCATTTTCTAAGACTGCTGTTGCTGCCATCGAAGCTGCTGGTGGACAAGTAGTAAAACTCTAATTCAATGAGAAAAGCTATTGAAACATTAAAGAATATATGGAAAATTGAGGATCTGAGACAACGGATCCTCATTACCATATTGTTTGTGGCAATCTACCGTTTTGGTTCGTATGTCGTTTTGCCGGGTATCAATCCGTCAATGCTGACACAATTGCATCAACAGACAAGCGAAGGTCTTTTAGCCTTGTTAAATATGTTTTCCGGAGGAGCATTTTCCAATGCCTCTATTTTTGCATTGGGTATCATGCCGTACATCTCTGCCTCCATTGTGATTCAGTTGCTGGGTATTGCGGTTCCGTATTTCCAGAAATTGCAGCGCGAAGGTGAGAGTGGTAGAAGAAAAATGAATCAATATACTCGTTATCTGACGATTCTTATTCTTTTGGTTCAGGCTCCTTCTTATTTGCTCAATCTTAAGATGCAGGCTGGTCCTTCTTTAAATGCTTCATTAGATTGGACTCTGTTTATGTTTACTTCTACCATTATTTTAGCGGCTGGAAGTATGTTTATTTTGTGGCTTGGTGAGAGAATTACGGATAAGGGTATCGGTAATGGTATTTCGCTGATTATCATGATTGGTATCATCGCCCGTCTGCCACAGTCTTTATTCCAGGAATTGATTTCCCGTATGACGGACAAGACTGGTGGTCTGGTAATGTTCTTGATTGAGCTTGTTGTTCTGCTGGTTGTTATTGCATTCGCTATTCTTTTGGTGCAGGGAACTAGAAAGATTCCTGTACAATATGCGAAGAAGATCGTGGGTAACAAGCAATATGGCGGTGCTAGACAGTATATTCCTTTGAAGGTGAATGCTGCTAACGTGATGCCTATCATTTTTGCTCAGGCTATCATGTTTATTCCTATCACTCTTGTTGGGTTCTCAAATGTAAATGATGCAAGTGGTTTCGTACGTGCATTGACTGATCATACAAGCTTTTGGTATAATTTGATTTTTGCAGTGTTGATTATATTGTTTACGTATTTCTATACTGCAATTACTATTAACCCGACTCAGATGGCTGAAGATATGAAGAGAAACAATGGTTTTATTCCGGGTATCAAGCCAGGAAAGCAAACTGCTGAGTATATTGACGTGATTATGTCGCGTATTACTTTGCCTGGTTCTTTCTTCTTGGCCTTGGTTGCCATTATGCCTGCGTTTGCCGGTATATTCGGTGTGAAAGCTGAGTTTGCTCAATTCTTTGGCGGTACATCTTTGTTAATCCTTGTGGGTGTGGTGCTTGATACTCTCCAGCAGGTAGAAAGTCATTTGTTGATGAGACATTATGACGGTTTGCTGAAATCCGGACGTATTAAAGGCCGCAGTGGTAATGTAGCTGCATATTAATCTTTTTTGAAGAATGATATTTCTTAAAACAGAAGATGAAATAGAGCTGCTCCGCAAGAGTAATTTGCTTGTTGGAAAGACGTTGGCTGAGATAGCTAAGGTTATAAAGCCCGGAGTGACAACAAAAGAGCTGGATAGGGTGGCGGAAGAGTTCATCAGAGACAATGGTGCTGTTCCAACCTTTAAAGGTTTTCCTAATCAATATGGCGATCCGTTTCCAGCTTCTATTTGCACATCTGTAAATGACCAGGTGGTACATGGTATTCCGGGAGATGATGTGGTACTGAAAGATGGTGATATCGTGTCTGTTGATTGTGGTACTTACATGAATGGCTTTTGTGGCGACTCAGCCTATACGTTTTGTGTAGGTGAAGTTGACGAAGAAGTCCGCAAATTACTGAAGGTTACTAAAGAAGCATTGTACATAGGGATACAGAATGCCGTTCACGGCAAGCGGTTGGGTGATATCGGTTATGCGATACAGCAGCACTGCGAATCTAATTCTTATGGTGTGGTGCGTGAGTTTGTGGGTCACGGAATAGGCAAGGAAATGCATGAAGATCCTCAGGTTCCCAATTACGGAAAGCGTGGTTATGGGACAATGCTGAAGAAAGGCTTGTGCATTGCCATTGAACCGATGATAACTTTAGGTAACCGACAAATACTCATGGAGCGTGATGGCTGGACGGTGAGGACAAAAGACCGCAAGTGTGCAGCTCATTTTGAACATACGATAGCAGTCGGTACTGGTGAAGCTGATATATTGTCATCATTCGAGTTCATTGAAGAAGTATTAGGAGATAAAGCAATTTAAGAAATTAATATGGCAAAGCAATCTGCAATAGAACAAGATGGAGTTATAGTTGAAGCATTGTCTAATGCAATGTTTCGTGTTGAATTAGAAAACGGACATGAGATTACTGCACATATTTCCGGTAAGATGCGGATGCATTACATCAAAATCCTGCCAGGGGATAAAGTAAGAGTCGAAATGTCTCCTTACGATTTATCGAAAGGAAGAATTGTATTTAGATATAAATAAAATTAAGATATGAAAGTAAGAGCATCCTTAAAGAAACGTACGCCAGAGTGTAAGATCGTTAGACGTAATGGCCGTTTGTATGTTATTAACAAGAAAAATCCTAAGTATAAACAACGTCAAGGATAATATTATTATTTTTGCAAAAAAAATAATTTAGTATATGGCTATAAGAATAGTTGGTGTCGATTTGCCTCAAAACAAGAGAGGTGAAGTTGCGTTGACCTATGTATATGGTATAGGTCGTAGTAGTTCAGCAAAAATTTTGGATAAAGCAGGTGTTGACAGAGACCTGAAAGTAAAAGACTGGACGGATGATCAGGCTGCCAAGATTCGTGAGATCATTGGTGCAGAGTATAAGGTTGAAGGTGATCTTCGTTCTGAAGTTCAATTGAACATTAAGCGTTTAATGGATATCGGTTGCTATCGTGGTGTTCGTCATCGTATTGGTCTTCCAGTAAGAGGTCAGAGCACAAAGAACAATGCCCGTACTCGTAAGGGTAGAAAGAAAACCGTTGCTAATAAGAAAAAAGCTACTAAATAATAATTGTTGATATGGCAAAAAAAACAGTTGCAGCAAAAAAGAGAAATGTGAAGGTTGATGCTAATGGACAGTTGCATGTTCATTCATCTTTTAACAACATTATTGTTTCTCTGGCAAACAGCGAAGGTCAGATCATTTCTTGGTCTTCTGCCGGAAAGATGGGTTTTAGAGGTTCAAAGAAGAACACTCCCTACGCAGCACAGATGGCTGCTCAAGATTGTGCTAAGATAGCATACGATCTTGGCTTGAGAAAGGTAAAAGCATATGTGAAGGGCCCGGGTAACGGACGTGAGTCTGCTATTAGAACTATCCACGGTGCAGGTATCGAGGTTACTGAAATCATTGACGTAACTCCGCTTCCGCACAACGGTTGTCGTCCTCCGAAAAGACGTAGAGTTTAAAATTTACCTTTAATAGAAGTGAGACTTGATTTTGTTATTGGATTGTAAACTTTCTCTCTGCAATCGCGGCTGCAACAAACCCAAGTTCATGAATAAACAATTAAATATTTAAAAGAAATGGCTAGATATACTGGACCAAAATCAAGAATAGCCCGTAAATTCGGTGAAGGTATCTTTGGAGCAGATAAAGTATTGTCAAAGAAGAACTATCCTCCCGGACAGCACGGTAATTCCAGAAAGAGAAAGACTTCTGAATACGGTGTTCAACTTCGTGAGAAACAGAAAGCCAAATATACTTATGGCGTTTTGGAAAAACAATTCCGCAACTTGTTTGAGAAGGCTGAGACTGCTAAAGGTATTACTGGTGAAATTCTTCTCCAATTGTTGGAAGGTCGCCTTGACAATATCGTATTCCGTTTGGGTATTGCTCCTACTCGCGCAGCTGCTCGTCAGTTGGTGAGCCACAAGCACATTACTGTAGACGGTGAGGTTGTGAATATTCCTTCTTATGCAGTGAAACCGGGTCAGGTGATCGGTGTTCGTGAAAGATCCAAATCATTGGAAGTTATCGCTAATTCACTGGCTGGCTTTAACCATAGCAAATATCCTTGGTTGGAATGGGATGATAACTCTAAGGTAGGCAAATTGCTGCATGTACCTGAAAGAGCAGACATTCCTGAAAACATTAAAGAGCATTTGATCGTAGAATTGTATTCTAAATAATAATTAATTTCATGGCGATATTAGCATTTCAAAAACCTGATAAAGTATTAATGTTGGAAGCGGACTCTAGATTCGGAAAATTCGAATTTCGTCCGTTGGAGCCCGGTTTCGGTATTACCGTGGGTAATGCACTGCGCCGCATCCTGCTTTCTTCATTGGAAGGTTTTGCTATCACTACTATCAAGATAGACGGTGTTGAGCATGAATTTTCCAGTGTTCCGGGGGCAAAAGAGGATGTTACTAACATTATCTTGAATCTGAAACAAGTGAGATTCAAGCAAGTAGTTGAAGAATTCGAGAGTGAGAAAGTAAGTATTACAGTCGAGAATTCAAGTGAATTTAAAGCAGGTGACATAGGTAAGTATTTGACTGGATTTGAAGTGTTAAATCCTGAATTAGTTATTTGTCATTTAGATTCAAAGTCGACTATGCAGATAGATATTACGATCAACAAAGGTCGTGGTTATGTTCCTGCTGACGAAAACCGCGAATATTGCACCGATGTGAACGTAATTCCTATCGATTCTATTTATACTCCGATACGTAATGTGAAGTATCAGGTAGAGAACTTCCGTGTAGAGCAGAAGACCGACTACGAGAAACTGGTACTTGAGATTACTACCGACGGTTCCATTCATCCGAAAGAAGCCCTGAAAGAAGCTGCAAAGATTCTGATTTATCACTTCATGCTTTTCTCTGACGAGAAGATCACGCTGGAAACAAATGATGTTGACGGCAATGAAGAGTTTGATGAAGAAGTATTGCACATGCGTCAGTTGCTGAAGACCAAGCTCGTTGATATGGATCTCTCTGTACGTGCCCTCAACTGTCTGAAGGCTGCAGATGTAGAGACTCTTGGTGACTTGGTACAATTCAACAAGACGGATTTGCTGAAATTCAGAAACTTCGGAAAGAAATCGCTTACCGAGCTTGATGATTTGCTGGAAAGTCTGAATCTGTCGTTTGGAACTGATATTTCTAAATATAAATTAGATAAAGAATAAAAAATGAGACATAATAAGAAATTCAACCATTTGGGTCGTACTGCCTCTCATAGAAACGCTATGTTGGCTAATATGGCGTGTTCTTTGATTAAGCACAAAAGAATCACTACGACCGTTGCAAAGGCTAAAGCTTTGAAGAAGTTTGTTGAGCCTTTGATTACAAAGGCTAAAGACGATACGACTAATTCCCGTCGTGTTGTATTTAGCAATTTGCAAGACAAGTATGCTGTAACTGAATTGTTTAAAGAAATCTCTGTGAAGATTGCTGATCGTCCGGGTGGTTACACTCGTATTATCAAGACTGGTAACCGTTTGGGTGACAATGCTGAAATGTGCTTCATTGAACTCGTTGACTACAACGAAAACATGGCTAAGGAAAAGGTTGCCAAGAAGGCTACTCGTACCCGCCGTTCAAAGAAAGCTGCTGCTACTGAAGCTACTCCTGCTGCAGAAACTGCTGCACCAGTTGCAGAAGCTCCTGCTGCTGAGGAAGCTAAAGCTGAATAATTCAACTATTCTTTTTATATATAGAAGCCGTTCCAATTTGTTTGGAGCGGCTTTTTATTTCCTATAAATCATCCAAGAAACATTAAAAGATGTGTGCATTAAACAAATTCCTGAAAGAAACTGTTATATTTGCACATAGATATGGCTAAATTCTTAAGATTCATAGGATTCATGGTGCTTGCATTGGCTTTATGGCAGACTGTAAGCGATACATTTGCCAATAAAGCGGCGAGTGGTGGGAATGTTGTGAGTGAGAATACTATTGCCGTACATGAGCAGACTGATGCCTATATTGCGATGCCTCAATTGCCTTATCTGCCGGATGCAGAGCTGGCGGGCATGGGTGGACAATTACATTCGCTGACGTACTCCCGTATACAGCGCATTTCTACCACGGAATATATATTTTCTTTAAAGGACTGGATTGACAAACTGGCCCAGCGAGCGGCTGTTTTGTCTCTGCATCGTGAGAAACTCTATGATGCCACTGCCTATTATCGTTGCCAGCCGGTGTGCGAATATTACATTTTCACACTAAGGCGTATTCTCATTTAGTGTTTTATTGAATCTTCCTTTTTCCCTTGTGTATGGTCAGACTATGTGTTTTTGCAGGGGAATACTGTATTTTCTATTTCTAATAAATTCATTAAAACATATTATAATTATGGCAACTCAAACTATTGACGCAACTCTTTTTGCGTCTTCACATCCCGATATTGTAAAGCGTACCAGTGTTTCAGGACTTATCTTTTCAGTAGCTATGCTGCTGGTCGGTGTTTTTATTTTTGCATCCATTTTTGAGATGAGTGATAAATCTTCCACTCTCAGCATGGCTTTGATGGTGCTGGGTACGGCATTCGTCTTGCTTGGCGTGTTCCGTCTGTTTTGGAAATCGAAGGAAGTGGTCTATTTGCCGACGGGCAGTGTGACCAAGGAACGCAGTGTTTTCTTCGATTTGAAATATTTGGGCAAACTTACAGATATGATTGAGAATGAACAGCTGAATGGCGAGACTGAAATAAAAAGTAGCGGCAGTGGAAATGTGCGCATGGATGTCATGATTTCGCAGGACAATAAATTTGCGGCTGTACAGTTGTATCAGTTTGTGCCTTACACGTATACTCCGGTAACTTCCGTACGCTACTATACGGGTAGCGATGCGGTTGCAGTGTCTACTTTCCTGGAGAAATGTAAAACAGCATAATCAGTCAAAGAGTTAGACTTGACTTTAACTGTGGTGGGGATTAGTCGGCAACGGCAATCCCCATTTTTTTCATCAGGAAGCAGGCGTTCATATTCTGGGCGATACCTGGGCGTAAGCGGTAGGAGAAGGTCAGTTCATTGTCTGTAATGTCTGCTTCGAAGCAATAGTTGCGGATGTCATCGGGGAAGAGGTCGATGAGTGTTCCCAGCAGCAGGTCGTGGGTGGCAATGATGCCATTGGCCTGCAAAGTCATGAATTGCTTGATAAGGGCAAAGGAGCCTTTCTGCTTGTCCATGGAGTTGGTACCTTTCAGAATTTCGTCGAGGATGATGAAAAGCTCCTCACCAGCCTGCAGCTTGTCTATGATGAGTTTCAGACGTTTGAGTTCGGCAAAGAAGTAGGACTCGTTGTCGTTCAGTGAATCCGAGGTACGCAGGCTAGTGATGAGCCGGGCCGGGCATATTTCCATTTGGCGGGCACAGACGGGGGCGCCGATGCAGGCAAGGAGGTAATTGATGCCCACCGTACGCAGATAGGTGCTTTTCCCTGCCATGTTGGCGCCGGTGACGATGATGAAAAACGGTCGTTTCACCATGTCGATGTCATTGCGGACACAGCGGTCACGGTTCATCAGCGGATGGCCCAGGGCTTCGGCACGGAGACGGAAGGAGGAAGGGGCATTGATGGGTGCTTCCGTTTCAGAATTGCTTTCTTCTTCTTTATTTAGGTTTCCTTTTCCCTTTCTTTCCGCTTGAACTATCTTTGGGTAAATATAGTCCGGATGATTATAGGCAAATGTTGCCAGTGAGTTGAGCGCATCCATTTGTCCGATGGCATCGAGCCACCCGGGCAGTTCAGCGGCATATTGCTCTTTCCAGGCTTCAATGCGCATGATTTGACGCAGTTCCCAGAAGAAGAGGCCGTTCAGAATGACGTACATAAAGACATTGTTGCGTTGGTCGAGTTCATCCATGAGCTTGTTCAGCCTGCTGATGGAGTGGGAGGCTTTCCGTTTTTCTCCGTCAATCTGTTGTCTTATCTCTTTGAGCAGGGTGGCTTGTGCAGGCTGCTTTTCCATGAGGTGGAGCAGGGCGGCGTAGGTGGAGAGAATTTGCAGTTTTTTGCCATAGATGGCCTGCATCTTGGTGACTTTGCCAGTGAAGCCGAAGCCGGCGATGACGAAGCAGGTCCAGATGATGCCGTAGATACTTGCGGACAGAATTCCTGCCATGACGAGTGCGAGGCAGATGAGGTTGGCTCCCGTCACCAGTACCGGCAGGAGGCGCAGTAATTTCCGGCTCCGGAAGATGCTCGGACTTTCCGCCCATTGGCACAGTTCTGTTTCATCGGCGGCTTTTCCTTTGTACAGCAGGCCGAGGATACGGAAGCGCTGACGGAATTTCAGTTCCGGAGCCAGTTCACTGACGGCTTCTTGTCGGCGGATGATTTCTTCCTTTCTCTCGAGATGTTTCCCCAGCCAGTGGGCGAGGCGGTGTTTCCCGGGCTGTGTGCAGGTACGGTTGATGTACTGGAAAAGGGAATGCGGACCGAAAACATCCAAATCATAGGTGTAGAGATGGGTGGGGTCGATGTATGCTTCGCCGTCATCGAAAGAAGACGTATCGTAATCCAGAGCGGCGAGTTCCTGCTCGTTGATTTCCATCTTCTTTTCCAGATAGTCCTTGCGATGGAACAGCCGGTTGTGGTATTTCATTAAAAATAGGAACGGCAGTAGGGTGATGAGGGCAATGCAGGCCAGTATACCCCAGCTCTCGCTCCAGAAATAGATAATTCCTACTACTCCTGCCACAAATAGCAGCAGGCGCAGGCTGCCGATGCGGTAAATCTTCTGTTGTACTTTATTCAGTTCTTGTCTTGCCTCTTCTGCCGTGTTGCGGTAGACGGCGCTGATTTTATCTATCGTATTTATTTGCTCCATACATGTTAAGTTTAAGGCAAAGATATACATTTCCAATTGTTTTTTCCGCGATTTTTTGTCTACTTCCGATAAAAAATGTACCTTTCGCTCACTAAAACAAAGTTTCAGAAAAGAGGAGGTTGGGATATGAAGAAGAGTTGGTTGTTAGGCGTTCTGATGTTGCTGGCGGTTTTGCCGGTGGGGGCGCAACAGGTAATGTATTCCAATCTGAAAGAGTTGGTGGAGAACCGTGGCGATACGGTTACCACACTGAAGATTGAGAAGCGTACAAAGAACCAGATTTACCTCATGGGCGGTGCCGATTATCGTATTACGGTAGACGACAATCCCGGTCTTTGCCGTTATTTGAAGTCCCGTTGTTATGCTGTACGGGTAGATACCTCGCTTTATGTCAATTGCCGTAAGATGCGCTATAAGCGTTATCGCTTCGGGCAGTGGTATGCACCTGCCATGTGGCTCGGCGGCAAGGTTTACTTCTGTGCACAGCCTGTGGGACAAGCAGCCACCAGTACCATGACTCCCGATGATGCCACACGATTGGGCGGTGAAGTGGGAGACGCCATCAATGCTTCGGGACTGGTGCATGCCCGCGTCTATTACGAACTGAATCCCGAAACCGGAAAGTCCGAGTTCGTGGGACGTGAGCGAATGATGCAATTGCTTGCCGGATACCCGACACTGCACGCCGAATTCGAGAAAGAAACAAGCGAGTCGGCAGAGGTCATCGGCAAGTATCTGCGTGCACTCCGTCCATTAATCACTAATCATTAATCATTAATAAGATGATATTATTGCAAGACGTGCCCGATGGGTACGAATACTGCTTTGCGGGTAACGGAAAGTGCCCCAAAGCCTCTTCCTGCCTGCGGGCGATAGCGGCACAACTGTTGTCCGAGAGTGAAGGCCCCCAGCCACAGTCCGTTCGTGCGGTGAATCCTTTTTATGTCGGCAGCTTGTCCGGGTCCTCCACTTGTGCCCGTTACCGCTCCAGCGAGCAGCTGCATTATGCCCGCGGTATGACACGCCTTTTCGACGAAGTACCCACCAAGCTGCTTTTCACCGTGCGCCATCGCGTGATGGGATGCTTCTCTTGCGAACGCTATTACTATCATTGCCGCAAGGGCGAGCGCCCTATCTCTCCCGAAGAACAGCAGCGGATAGCCCGGGTATTCAATGCGGTAGGCATAGGCACCAAGCCTAAGTTCGACCACTACGAGTATGCGGTAGCTTGGTGACCGGCTGCAAAGTCACTGCACACCTTTTGCAGCGTCACTGCAAACCCGTTGCAGTCGCGCTGCAAAGCAGTTGCAGTATCACTGCAAAATGCATGCACTCACTTTGCAGTGAGAAGTCGCTGTTGTTCACGTTGTTACAGTATGAATACAATGAGGCCTTATCTCCCTCTTTTCGGCCTGCTGTTTACAGATTGCAGAAGAAGGATACGAATACCGGTACACTCATATCAATTAATATTCCGTGGAATATAGCGATAGGAATCACGTCCTTTCCGGAATATTGGGTGATGGAGGGTAGAAGTACATCCATCGAATTGACCCCTGCCGCCGATATAGGTGCCAGTTTGCCGAAATATTTCCGGATGAGCGGTGCACCCAGCAAAGCCATCATTTCACGGAAGATATTGGCAAGCAGGGCGATGGTGCCCAGCTCCGTGGCGAGTTGCAGGCCTATGGAAGGTTCCTTGAATTGCGTAATCAGAATGGAGGAAAGCGAATAATAAGCAAATCCGCTACCCACCGCCATGCAGTCGAACACACTCCATTGGCTCAACAGCAGACTGGCGAAGGCGGAGAACAACAGCGTTCCCACAATGGTGGCCATCGGCACCAAAAGCATTTTGGGCCGCAGGCTCTTGACCAGCTCCTTCAGTTTCTTGTTGCTCCCGATGCCGATGCCCACCTGGAACATCAATGCATAGAGCACATACATGGATAAGTCGTGCAGGTCGAACTGAAAATCATTGGCTACTCCCATCAGGCAGCCGGCACAGAAAAATGCAACAACCGTCAAACTTCCCTTCATCTCTTCTCTCCTTTCTTGAAAAATAGGTGAAACACCATCAGTGAGGCCAACATGCTGCCCGTAATGCTCAGTGAGGCCAGTACGGCGGCCTGCCACCCGAATCTTCCCAGGTTGTCAACAATCAGACGGTTGGAACCGATGGATACACCGAGTACAAAGAGTAGCAGTAAGATGGTGAGCGAGGCGCTTTTCTCCACTTTTTGCAACATTTGTACGTTACGCATCAGGTATCCGATACCGATTCCTATAAACATGATGGATATAATTGTAAACATAAGTTTTCTTCTTTTTTGGGTGAATACATAGGTTAGTCCGGTTTCTTCGAACGGAAACTCCATACACGGCATTTCCCCTTCCTTTTCTCGGTAAGGGAAGTGCAAAATAGTAAAATGTAAATTGCAGGGTAGTTAAATGAATCCGCTGAACCAATGTACGTGCACTATGAAATGGCCGCATAAGGTCTTGTTGCCCCATGCAGCATTGCGCGTATTGTATGTTGTAGTTAAGTACTGGTTCATATCGTTTTTGAATTTCGGTGCAAAGGTAATGCTAGTTTGAATAATTTCCAAATAAATATTCACAAATTGTTTTGCGAAAAAAAGACTTTTCAGTGCGTGGCCCCCCGTAAAAACATTATTTTTGCAAGAGAATAGAGGAAATACAAGAGCTCCTTTGTTTAGAAATATAGTTTTAAAAAGAGAAGAGATATGAAAAGATTGAGAGATTTAACTGCTGTTCTTGGCATGGTTGCTTTAACTGCTTGCAACAACGCCTCCATTGAAGGCTCCTGGGTGGAGCCGGTTCCGGGAATGCCCGGCATGCAGCAAGGTTTCGTTCTTGATGGGGACGGAAGCGCTTCTTCCATTAACATGGCCACCTTGAAATATGAGGCATGGAAAAAAGTAGGAAACCGGTTGTTGCTTTCAGGTACCAGCATCGGCAATCACCAGAATATTTCCTTCACGGATACGCTGACAATAGAAAAACTGACGCAGGACAGCCTGATTCTCAAAAGAGGAGAGTTGCTCTTGAAATATGCCAGGAACAATGAAGCACTGAATCAAGAAACAATACCTGCCGCGGTGCTTACCCCTGCCAAGAAACTTTTGTCGGTAAAAGGCGAGCTGGTCATCGGCCATGAGGTGCGTTCCTTCAAAGCCGAAGGAGATTCTGCCGATTATTAGATTGTGGATGAGACCGGAGAACTCATGCAGAAATATGATGATATGACGAAAGGAATTAAAAACGGAAAACCGGTATACGTAGAGTTGGAAGTAGTCGATATGGGCAAAGCCGATGACGGATTTGCCGCCGATTATGAAGGTGTCTATCAGATAATGAAAATCAATAAAATGGCTTTAAAATAGAATTCCTCTTTGTTGGTTTCTGACTAAAAGATAAATAATCCCGGCATTCCATTGTGAATGTCGGGATTTATTTCTATATTGCGGCAAATATAACCTTTGTGGGCTGACACTTTGTAAATCCTTAATCTTTATATGTCATGGAGATAACCTTAAGTAAAACATTGCCTGCCTATCCTTCCTTTGTCGAGGGTATCCGGCGGGCACCCGACCGTGGCTACACCCTTACCCCTGCGCAGACGGCTACGGCATTGAAGAACGCTTTGCGCTACATCCCCAAAGAGCTGCACGAAACCCTCGCTCCGGAGTTCATGGAAGAACTGCGTACACGTGGACGTATCTATGGCTACCGCTACCGCCCGCAGGGCGACCTCAAAGCGAAACCCATCGACGAATATAAGGGGAACTGCATTGAAGGCAAGGCATTCCAGGTGATGATTGACAATAATCTTTGTTTCGACATCGCCCTTTATCCGTATGAATTAGTTACCTATGGTGAGACGGGACAGGTCTGCCAGAACTGGATGCAATACCGGCTCATCAAGCAGTACCTCGAAGTGTTGACGCGCGAACAGACACTGGTCATCGAAAGCGGACATCCGTTGGGGCTTTTCAAGTCCAAGCCCGAGGCGCCCCGTGTCATCATTACCAATGCGCTGATGGTGGGGCTCTATGATAATCAGAAGGACTGGCACACCGCTATGCAGATGGGCGTTGCCAACTACGGGCAGATGACTGCCGGCGGCTGGATGTACATCGGTCCGCAGGGTATCGTGCACGGCACGTTCAACACGTTGCTGAATGCAGGCCGTCTGAAACTGGGCATTCCGCAGGACGGCGATTTGCGCGGACGCTTGTTTGTTTCTTCCGGTCTGGGAGGCATGAGCGGTGCGCAGCCCAAAGCTGCCGAGATGGCAGGGGCGGCGGCAATCATTGCCGAGGTGGATGCTTCCCGCATCGAAACCCGCCATACCCAGGGCTGGGTGGGACACGTTACAGATTCTCTGGAAGAAGCCTTCTCGCTGGCTCGACAAGCTATGGACGAGTGTCGCCCGGTTTCTGTGGCCTATCACGGCAATGTCGTCGATTTGCTGGAATATGCGGTGCAGAAGCAGTTGCACATAGATTTACTTTCCGACCAGACTTCCTGCCATGCCACCTATGAGGGCGGTTACTGTCCTGCCGGACTGACGTTTGAGCAGCGTACCCATATGCTGCACGAGAATCCGTCGAAATTCCGGTGTCTGGTGGATGCTTCCTTGGAGCGTCATTTCAAGGCTATAAAAAGGCTGGTGGAACACGGCACGTACTTCTTCGATTATGGGAACTCCTTCATGAAAGCCGTCTACGATGCCGGTGTGAGCGAAATTGCTCGGGACGGAGATGATAAGAACGGCTTCATCTTTCCCAGCTATGTGGAAGACATAATGGGACCGGAACTGTTTGATTATGGTTATGGTCCGTTCCGCTGGGTGTGCCTCAGTGGAAAACATGAAGACTTGGTGAAGACCGACCGTGCGGCGATGGAATGTATCGACCCTACACGTCGCGGGCAAGATTTGGATAACTATAATTGGATTCGTGATGCGGAGAAAAACAACTTGGTGGTAGGCACGCAGGCTCGTATTCTTTATCAGGATGCCGTGGGACGTATGAATATAGCTTTGCGCTTCAATGAAATGGTGCGTAAGGGAGAGGTCGGCCCCATTATGTTGGGACGCGACCATCACGATGTCAGCGGTACAGACTCTCCATTCCGTGAAACATCCAATATCAAGGACGGCAGTAATGTCATGGCAGATATGGCGGTGCAGTGTTTTGCCGGAAACTGTGCGCGTGGCATGAGCTTGGTGGCCTTGCACAATGGAGGTGGCGTAGGTATCGGAAAAGCCATCAACGGCGGTTTCGGCATGGTGTGCGACGGCAGTGAGCGGGTAGACGAAATCCTGCGTTCCGCTATGTTGTGGGATGTGATGGGTGGTGTGGCCCGCCGTTCGTGGGCACGCAATCCGCATGCCATGGAGACGAGCGAGGAGTTTAACCGTACGCATGCAGACGGCTATCATATCACGATGCCGTATGTGGCTGATGAGAAGTTGGTGCAGAAAGTGGTGAAGGAGTAAGTAAAGTGATGATTTCATTTTTTAGACGCGGATAACGCGGATTTTTTCTTTCAAAAGAATCCCGACGTCTCTGTATTCCGATAAAAAGAATTCGCGTCATCTGCGTCTGAAAAATCAGAGTATATATATTTTTTTTTAAAGAGCATTATGAATAAGATTATGGAATGCGTCCCCAATTTCAGCGAAGGGCGCGATTTGCAGAAGATAGATAAGATAGTAGCTCCTTTTCGGGGCAAACAAGGTGTGAAACTGTTGGATTACAGTAACGATGAAGACCACAACCGCCTTGTGGTGACCGTAGTGGGCGAGCCGGAACCGCTTCGTGATGCTGTGCTCGAAGCTATCGGCGTGGCGGTAGAGCTGATAGACCTCAATCACCATCAGGGACAGCATCCTCGTATGGGTGCTGTAGATGTAGTACCTTTTATCCCCATCCGGAATGTGACGATGGAAGAAGCCGTTGCCCTCTCGAAAGAAGTGGGCAAGGAGGTTGCAAAACGTTACAATCTTCCCGTCTTCTTATATGAAAAGTCTGCTTCTGCCCCTCATCGGGAGAATTTGGCTGCTGTCCGTAAAGGGGAGTTCGAAGGTATGGCCGAGAAGATAAAGCAACCGGAATGGCATCCCGACTTCGGACTGGCCGAACGTCATCCCACCGCAGGCACAGTGGCTATCGGTGCCCGCATGCCTTTGGTGGCCTATAACATCAACCTCAATACCCCCAGTCTGGAGATAGCCCATGACATCGCTAAGAAAATCCGTTTCATCGGCGGAGGACTGCGTTATTGCAAGGCAATGGGAGTGGAGTTGAAGGACCGCGGCATCACGCAGGTATCCATCAACATGACGGACTATACCCGCACCGCCCTCTACCGTGCTTTCGAACTGGTGCGTGTGGAAGCCCGCCGCTACGGCGTCAGTATTGTGGGCAGTGAGATTATCGGTCTGGTGCCGATGGAGGCCTTGATAGATACAGCGTCCTACTATCTGGGATTGGAGAACTTCTCCATGGAGCAAGTCTTAGAAGCACGAATGTAACCGAATTAAATAGTACTAACTTAATTCCCCTCCCTACGGGGGAGGGGTTAGGAGAGAGGCTTTATGACAGAAAACCTTATTATATTCAATACCCGTGTAGTGACCCCCCTCGGCTTTTCTGCCCGTTGCGGCAAGGAGATGGAGCAACTGAGCATCATCGACAATGCTACGGTGGAAGTGACCGATGGCATCATCACCTACGTCGGACCTAACCGTGGAGAGGAGCGTGACGGCTATTATCAGCACTACTGGCATTACAATGCCCGCGGCAAGTGTCTGCTACCCGGCTTTGTGGACTCACACACACATTTTGTGTTTGGTGGCGAGCGTGCCGAGGAGTTCTCCTGGCGTTTGAAGGGAGAGAGTTACATGTCCATCATGGAACGTGGAGGAGGCATCGTGAGTACGGTGAAAGCTACCCGTGCATGCAATTTCATCCAGCTGCGCAGCAAGGCGGAGGGCTTTCTGAAGCAGATGAGTGCTATGGGAGTGACTACCGTAGAGGGAAAGAGCGGCTACGGTCTGGACAAGGAAACCGAGCTCCTGCAGCTTCGGGTGATGCGTAGCCTTAATAATGACGAGCACAAGCGTGTAGACGTTGTCTCCACTTTTCTCGGTGCACATGCTGTGCCTGCAGAATACAACGGACAGACGGACGAGTACGTGGACTACATTATCCGCGAAGTGATGCCCGTAGTGGTTCATAATAATTTGGCAGAGTTCTGCGATGTCTTCTGTGAGCAGGGCGTTTTCTCCATCGAGCAGTCCCGTCGCCTTTTGCTGGCAGCCAAGGAAATGGGACTTGCCTTGAAACTCCATGCCGACGAGATTGTACCATTAGGGGGTGCCGGACTGGCTGCTGAACTTTCTGCCGTCTCTGCCGACCATCTGCTGCATGCTTCGGATGCGGACATCCACGCCATGGCCGACAAGGGAGTTGTGGCGACCCTTCTTCCGCTGACAGCCTTTACTTTGAAAGAACCCTATGCTCGTGGACGCGAAATGATTGATGCCGGTTGTGCCGTGGCCCTTGCCACCGACCTCAATCCGGGCAGTTGTTTCTCCGGCTCCATCCCCCTGACATTTGCCTTGGCGTGCATTTATATGAAAATGAGTATTGAAGAGGCCATCACTGCCCTGACCTTGAACGGTGCCGCCGCCTTGAACCGCGCGGATAGCATCGGCAGCATCGAGGTGGGCAAGAAAGGAGACTTCGTAGTGCTCAATACGGATAATTATCACTTTCTACCTTATTATGTAGGTATGAATTGTGTCAATACCACCATAAAGGGGGGAGTGCTTTATCCTGTACTTTAAGAAGTGCTGATATCCCCTCTTAATCCTTAATCTTTAATATTTAATATCATGTTAGTTGATTTGACAGTAAAGGAATTTTTGAATAAAGTGGCGGGTAGCGATCCCGTCCCCGGTGGCGGTAGTATTGCCGCTTTGAACGGTGCTATTGCTTCTGCTCTTGCCGCTATGGTTGCTAACCTCACCATCGGTAAGAAAGGTTATGAACTTCACGAAGAGCTGATGCGCCATATCTCCGGAGTTGCCTTGCAGCAAAAGGAGGCTTTTGTAGCAGATATAGACCGCGACTCTGAAGCCTACGACAAGGTGTTTGCCTGCTTCAAGATGCCGAAAGCTACGGATGAGGAAAAGGCGGCGCGCAGCGCTGCCATCCAGGAGGCTACCAAGTTTGCCGCCCTTGTTCCCATGCAGGTGGCACGCAATGCGTATGAGCTGATGACGGTCATCATGGATGTAGCCCGCCTGGGCAACCGCAATGCCGTTACGGATGCTTGTGTGGCCATGATGTCTGCCCGTTCGGCTGTGCTGGGCGCACTGATGAATGTACGCATCAACCTGGGTTCGCTGAAGGACAAGGAGTTTGTGTCCAAGCTCCAAAGTGAAGCCGACGAATTGGAACACTTGGCTTGTGCGAAAGAAAAGGAATTGTTGGACGAAATCAATCAAGAGCTGAAAGTATGAACAATGTCTATTATGTAGGTTCCGGTGAGTTGACCTTCGATCTCATCGAACGTATCATCAATGAAAATCTGAAACTGGAGCTGGCTCCGGAAGCCAAGCTGCGGATACAGAAGTGCCGCGATTATCTGGACAAGAAGATTGCGGAGTCGGAAGAACCCTTGTATGGCATTACCACCGGTTTCGGCTCGTTGTGCAGTAAGAGCATTTCGTCGGACGAGCTGGGCACCTTGCAGGAAAATCTCATCAAGAGCCATGCTTGCAGTGTGGGCGAGGAGATACGCCCGGTCATCATCAAACTGATGATGTTGCTCAAGGCGCATGCCCTCTCTTTGGGGCATAGCGGTGTGCAGGTCATCACCGTGCAGCGCATCCTCGATTTCTTCAATAACGACGTGATGCCTATCGTTTATGACCGTGGCTCACTGGGCGCCTCCGGCGACCTGGCTCCTCTGGCCAACCTCTTCCTGCCGCTTATCGGTGTGGGCGATGTCTATTATAAAGGAAAGAAGCGCGAGGCTATCAGTGTGCTCGACGAGTTCGGTTGGGAACCGGTGAAGCTGATGAGTAAAGAGGGATTGGCATTACTCAACGGCACCCAGTTTATGAGTGCCAACGGTGTCTTTGCTCTTCTCAAAGCCTTCCGTCTCTCCAAGAAAGCCGACTTGATTGCCGCCCTCTCCCTGGAAGCTTTCGACGGGCGTATAGATCCGTTTATGGACTGTATCCAGCAGATTCGTCCACACAAGGGCCAGATAGAAACGGGTGCCAACTTCCGTAAACTATTGGAAGGCAGCGAGCTGATAGCCCGTCCCAAGCAGCATGTACAAGACCCTTATTCGTTCCGTTGCATCCCTCAGGTGCATGGGGCCACGAAAGACGCCATCCGTTACGTGGCTTCCGTCCTGCTGACGGAAATCAATTCTGTGACGGACAATCCCACCATCTTCCCCGATGAGGACCGTATCATCTCGGGCGGTAACTTCCACGGCCAGCCGCTTGCCATTTCCTACGACTTTCTCGGCATTGCCCTGGCAGAGCTGGGCAATATATCCGAGCGGCGTATCGCCCAGCTTATCATGGGGCTGCGTGGACTTCCGGAATTCCTTGTGGCCAATCCCGGTCTGAACTCTGGTTTCATGATTCCGCAATATGCTGCCGCGTCTATGGTAAGCCAGAATAAGATGTACTGCTATGCCGCCAGCAGCGACTCCATCGTTTCCTCCAACGGGCAGGAAGACCATGTCAGCATGGGTGCCAATGCAGCTACTAAGCTTTATCGCATTATGGACAATCTGGAGCATATCCTTGCCATCGAACTGATGAATGCCGCTCAGGGCATCGACTTCCGCCGTCCGGCAAAGACTTCTCCCGTTCTGGAGCGTTTCCTGCACGAATATCGCAAGGAAGTCCCCTTTGTGAAGGAAGACATCGTGATGTATAAGGAAATCCATAAGACAGTCGCTTTCCTCAACCGGACAAAGTTTGATTATTAGGAACTTCCCAATAAATCTGCCAGAAACATAATAATTATTAATCTGTTAACAATAAGAAAGGAAACTTAATTGGCGAATTGAGTTTTCTTTCTATATTTGTCCCGTTTTATTCCGATAATGAATAAAAATAGTTTTAGTTTAGAAAGGGAAGAAAAATGGGCGAACACACGAAGCATTCAACATCACGGGTGGAACTGAGGGAACGTATCATTCTGGCCGCCGTAGAATTATTTACAACAAATGGAATAAAAAGTATCACGATGGATGAGATTGCCGCATCTTTGGGTATCTCTAAGCGCACTCTCTACGAAGTTTTTCCGGACAAGGAAACCTTGTTGGAAGAATGTATCCTGAAGTCCCAGAAGGATGGTGATATTTTTGTGAAAGGAGTAATAGAGACTTCCGGTAACGTATTGGAAGTTTTGTTGAGATGTTATCAGTGGAGCATAGAGCGTTTTCATGCCACGAACAAGAAGTTTTTTGAGGATATCAAGAAATATCCCAAGGCTTATCAGCTGATGAAGAACAACCGGAACCGGAGCTCGGAAGATACAGTGAACTTCTTCAAAGAGGGCGTGAAGCAAGGCATTTTTCGTGATGATGTGAATTTCGCCATTATCAATCTGCTCGTGCGCGACCAGCTCGATTTGCTGATGAATTCGGACATCTGCAATGAGTATTCTTTCCTTGAAGTGTACGAATCTATCATGTTCACTTTCTTGCGCGGTATCTCTACGGAGAAGGGTGCCCGTGTTCTGGAGGACTTTATCTGCGAATATCGCAAGAATCAGGTAAAGCCGGATGAAACGAAGGAGTAGTTTTAATAAATAATCTATTTTTGATTTATGAAGATGCAGAGATTTTGGGTAGGCAGAGCACTACTGTTGGCAGTTGCTGTGCTGTATGCCGGCGGCTATGTGCGCGCACAAGAGGCAAAGGATACCCTGACCCTGACCCTTGACCGTGCCTTGGAGATTGCTTTAAGCGACAATCCTACCATAAAGGTGGCGGAGGAAGAAATTGCTTTGAAGAAAGTGACTCACAAGGAGACCTGGCAGAACTTGCTTCCGCAGGCAAGCATTGACGGTACGTGGAATCATACCATCAGTGCGGCACAGATGAATCTTGGTGGACAGTCGTTCAAGATGGGTATGGACAATTCGAATACGGTAAGCGGGGTGCTGAATATCAGTTTGCCCATATTCGCCCCTAGCGTATATAAGGCCATGTCGATGACGAAGACAGACATTGAACTGGCTGTGGAAAAGTCACGGGCTTCTAAGCTGGACTTGGTGAACCAGGTAACTAAGGGTTACTATCAGCTGATGCTGACGCAAGACTCCTACGATGTGTTGCAGAAGAGCTATAAGCTGGCAGAAGACAACTACAACATTGTCAATGCCAAGTATCAGCAGGGTACCGTCAGCGAGTTCGATAAAATCAGTGCCGAGGTGCAGATGCGCAGCATTAAGCCGAATGTGATTTCAGCGGGTAATGCCGTGACGTTGTCCAAGTTGCAGTTGAAGGTACTGATGGGGGTAACGGCCGATGTGGATATAGAGATTGCCGACAATCTCGGCAACTATGAGACGGAGCTGTTTGCCAATGAACTGAATCAGCCCGCTGCCAATCTGAACAATAATACGACGATGAAGCAGTTGGACTTGAACCGGAAGATGCTCAATCAGAACATCAAGTCACTCCGTGCCAACTTCATGCCTACTTTGGGTATGAACTATTCTTACCAGTACCAGTCACTCTACAACGAGGATTGGAACATCCTCGATTATAATTGGAGCGGAAGTTCCGCACTGATGTTTACGCTGAGTATTCCTTTGTATAAGGCAAGCAATTTCACCAAGCTCAAGTCCAACCGTATTCAGATACGTCAGTTGGAGCAGAACCGTCTGGACACAGAGCGAAAGCTGAACATGCAGATTACCAGCTACCAGAACAACATGGCTGCCAGTTCCGAGCAGGTTGTCAGCAACCGCGAGAATGTGATGCAGGCACAGAAAGCTGTGCAGATTGCCGGTAAACGCTATGAGGTAGGCAAAGGTACGGTGTTGGAACTGAACACATCACAAGTGCAGCTTACGGAGGCTGAACTGACTTACAATCAGTCCATCTATGATTATCTGGTAGCGAAGGCTGACCTTGACCAAGTGCTGGGAAAGGATTATATTGCAGAGAACGAAGAATGAAGAACTAAGAATGAAGAATAGAAATAAGAACAACGATATGAAAAAAGGTTTTCAATGGATGGCCCTGCTGGTTGTTGCCATGTTGGGGGCATGTAGCGGAGGTAGTGATAAAGCTGCTGCTGAGAAGGTGGACGAGAAGCCGAGGGTGAAACTGGCCGAGGTGTCGTCCCGTCCCGTGGAACAGATTCAGGAATACACCGCTACGGTGGAAGCCGAAGTAAAAAACAATATTGCTCCCTCTTCTCCGGTGCGTATAGACCGCATCTTTGTGGAGGTGGGCGACCGCGTGTCGAAAGGCCAGAAGCTGGTCAGCATGGATGCTGCCAATCTGAAGCAGATAAAATATCAGTTGGACAACCAGCAGATAGAGTTCAAGCGTATTGACGAGTTGTATAAGGTAGGCGGTGCCTCCAAGTCGGAGTGGGATGCCGCCAAGATGAATCTCGACATCCGTGAGACTTCCTATAAGAATCTCTTGGAGAACACCTCGTTGCTCAGTCCCATTAACGGGGTGGTGACGGCACGCAATTACGATAACGGAGATATGTATAGCGGTGGAGAACCGGTACTGGTAGTGGAGCAAATCACTCCGGTAAAACTATACATCAACGTATCCGAAGGCTACTTTACCAAAGTGAAGAAGGGCGCTCCCGTATCCGTGAAAGTAGATGTCTATGGTGACGAGGAGTTCGAAGGCAAAATCAGCCTTGTTTATCCTACCATCGACCCGGCTACCCGTACTTTCCCGGTAGAGATACAGCTTGTCAACCGTGATCAGCGCGTACGTCCGGGAATGTTTGCCCGCGCCACGCTGAACTTCGGAACACAGGACCACGTGGTTGTTCCCGACCTGGCCATTGTGAAGCGTGCCGGTTCAGGCGACCGCTATGTCTATGTCTACAAGGACGGCAAGGTGTCTTATAATAAGGTAGAGCTTGGCCGTCGTATGGATACGGAGTATGAGTTGATTTCCGGTGTAGACAATAACTCTCAAGTTGTTATTGCTGGGCAGTCTAAATTAGCCGATGGTGTGGAAGTCGAGGTAGAAAAATAATATGGTAATGTGGTAATGTGATAATATGCTAATGTGCCGATGTAGCTACATTGCGCAGCCAATTAGCATATTAGCACATTGGCAAATTAAAGAATTAATCTTATGAGTTTATACGAAGGAGCGGTTAAGAAACCGATTATGACCTCGCTCTGCTTCCTGGCAGTGGCTATATTTGGTCTGTTCTCTCTGTCGAAATTGCCGGTAGACCTTTATCCGGACATCGAGACCAACACCATTATGGTGATGACGACCTATCAGGGTGCCAGTGCCTCGGACATCGAGAATAACGTGACCCGTCCGTTGGAAAACGTGCTGAATTCGGTCAGCAACTTGAAGCATATCACTTCCCGTTCGTCGGAGAATATTTCCGTGATTACGCTGGAGTTTGAGTATGGATATGACATAGACGTGCTGACGAACGACGTGCGTGATAAACTGGACATGGTGAGCTCCATGCTGCCCGATGAGGTCGAAACTCCCATCATCTTCAAGTTCAGTACGGACATGATTCCTATCCTGCTGCTCTCCGTGCAGGCAGAGGAGAGCCAGCCGGCTCTTTACAAAATATTGGATGACAACGTGGCGAATCCCTTGGCGCGTGTGCCCGGTGTGGGTACGGTGTCCATTTCGGGTGCCCCCAAGCGTGAGGTCAATGTATATTGCGACCCCAATAAACTGGATGCCTACAACCTTTCTGTAGAAACTATCAGCTCTATTATCAGTGCCGAAAACCGGAATACGCCGGGCGGTACGTTCGATGTGGGTAGCAATACCTATTCGCTGCGTGTGGAAGGTGAGTTCAAGGATCCCAAAGAGATGGAGAACATCGTGGTAGGTACGCACAACGGTGCTTCCGTCTATCTGCGCGATGTGGCAAAAGTTGTGGACTCTGTGGAGGAACGTGCACAGAAGACGTATAGCAACGGTGTGCAGGGCGCTATGATTGTGGTGCAGAAACAATCGGGTGCCAATTCTGTAGCTATTTCGCAGAAGGTAATTGATATGTTGCCGCAGTTGCAGAAGTCACTGCCGAGCGATGTGAAGCTGGGGATCATTGTCAATACTTCCGATAACATCTTGAATACAATAGACAGCTTGGAGGAAACCATTATGTACGCTATGCTGTTCGTTATCTTGGTGGTGTTCGTTTTTTTGGGGCGTTGGCGTGCCACGGTCATTATTTGTATCACCATACCGATGTCACTGGTTGCCTCGTTCATCTATCTGGGTATCATCGACGGCGGTTCACTGAATATCATCTCGCTCTCTTGTCTCTCTATTGCTATTGGTAACGTGGTGGACGACGCCATTGTGGTACTCGAGAATGTAACGACCCATATTGAACGGGGTTCCGAACCGAAGCAGGCAGCGATACATGCCACGAACGAGGTGGCCATCTCCGTAATTGCATCTACGCTGACTATGATTGCGGTATTCTTCCCATTGACGATGGTAAGTGGTATGTCCGGTGTGTTATTCCGTCAGTTGGGATGGATGATGTGTGTGATTATGACGGTTTCCACAGTTTCAGCCTTGTCATTCACCCCGATGATGTGTGCGCAGCTTCTGCGTTTGCAGAAAAAGCAGAGTAAGATGTTCGTTACGCTCTATACGCCGATTCAGCGTGCGCTGGACGGTCTTGACGTGTGGTATCAGAACCGGTTGAACTGGGCTGTGCGCCATCGCTTGACGGTTATGATAGGCTGTGCCGCATTCTTTGTGGCAAGTCTGTTCTGTGCCAAGTACATTGGTACCGAGTTCTTCCCGGCAGCAGACAATAGCCGCATCGGTATCAACCTTCAGTTGCCCATCGGGGCCCGTGTGGAGCGTGCGGAAGCGTTGGCTTCGGAACTGACAAACAAGTGGATGACGCGCTACGGAGATATGATGAAAGTTTGCAACTACACTGTGGGGCAGGCGGACTCTGACAATACGTTTGCTTCCATGCAGGACAACGGTAGTCATATCATTAGTTTCAATATCAGTCTGGTGAGTCCGGGAGACCGTGACGTGACACTGGAAACCGTTTGCGACGAAATGCGTGAGGACTTGAAGGGGTATCCTGAATTGGACAAGGCGCAGGTTATTCTGGGCGGTAGCACAGGCGGCATGAGCGCCCAGGCAAGTGCCGACTTTGAGGTTTATGGTTACGACTTCACCGCTACGGACAAAGTGTCAGCCGAACTGAAAGAGAAATTGTTGCAGGTGAAAGGTGTGAGTGAAGTGAACATCAGCCGTCAGGATTATCAGCCCGAATATCAGGTGGACTTTGACCGTGAGAAGCTGGCATTGCATGGCTTGAATCTTTCTACTGCCTCCAACTATCTGCGTAATCGTGTAAATGGTGCTTTGGCATCTTATTATCGCGAAGATGGTGACGAGTACGACATCCGTGTGCGTTACGCTCCCGAATTCCGTACAAAGATTGAAGATTTGGAGAACATCCTTATTTATACGCCTTCCGGTGAGGGTATTCGCGTGAAAGACCTCGGCAAAGTAGTCGAGCGTTCTGCTCCTCCTACCATCGAACGTAAAGACCGTGAGCGTATTGTTACTGTATCTGCGGTTATTTCGGGAGCACCTTTGGGCGATGTGGTGGCCGATGGTAATGCTATAATTGATAAGATGGACTTACCAAGTGGTGCTTCTATCCAGATTTCGGGTTCGTATGAGGACCAACAGGATTCATTCTCCGACTTGGGAACGCTGGCTGTATTGATTGTTATTCTCGTATTCATTGTGATGGCAGCTCAGTTTGAGTCTTTGAGCTATCCGTTCATCATCATGTTTTCCATTCCATTTGCATTCAGCGGTGTGTTGATGGCATTATTCTTTACGGGAACCAATTTGAATGTGATGTCGCTTTTGGGTGGAATCATGTTGATTGGTATTGTGGTGAAGAACGGTATCGTACTCATCGACTACATCACGCTTTGCCGCGAACGTGGTCAAGCGGTGCTTCACTCTGTAGTCACGGCAGGCCGCAGCCGTTTGCGTCCGGTATTGATGACTACGCTGACCACTATCCTCGGTATGGTGCCGATGGCTGTAGGGCAGGGTGAAGGTGCCGAGATGTGGCGTCCGTTGGGTGTTGCCGTAATTGGCGGTCTGACGGTATCTACCATTCTGACATTGATTCTTGTCCCCGTACTCTATTGCTCGTTTGCAGGTGTTGGTATCCGCCGCACGCGTAAGAAGATTAAGAAAGACCGTGAGCTGAATGATTATTACCAGTTGCATAAGGAGAAGATGACGAAACCACGTAAACAATGATTAATCATTATCCGTTAATCATTAAACATTAATCACTAAACATTATATAGCGTGAAATCAGTATTTATAACATTCGACCAAGCGTTCTTTGAACGTATCATGGCATTGCTTGACCGCCACAACTGCCGCGGCTTCAGCTATTGGCAGCAAGTACAGGGGCGTGGCAGTAAGACGGGGGAACCGCACTATGGCAGCCATGCCTGGCCCAGTATGTGTTCCGCCATCATCACTATCATAGATGAGGCTAAGGTGGCTCCGTTGCTCGAAGCGCTCCACCGGATGGACAAGGAGACCGAGCAACTCGGACTCCGTGCTTTTGTTTGGAATATCGAACAGACCATTTAATCGGGTCTGCTCTGTCTATAACCGTTATCCCCGGAGAAAAAATCTTGTTTCTTTGGGGATAATTCTTTTTTGTCCGGAGAGATTTTTTCAACCTATATCTATATCTTTGCGGCCACATTAGGTATGGAAAAGAATTCATTGAAATATACGGGTCTGTTGGCGTTTATCGTATGGGGTGCATTGTTGCTGATGCATCTGTTGCCAAGTATTACGATGGGTGGCCGTGTGCTGAGGCGTGTGGATATCTTGGGGGACGTGCGTCGTCCTTCCAAGCCGGTGAGTGAGCCGGACAGCCTGCTGCCTCCGCCCCCGAAGGTGAAGCCCGCCTTTGTGGACACCTGCCGTGCGGGCATGACGTGCATTGAAGATTACAGCGATTCTACCATGCGTGGCATGACGCGGTTCTATCAGGCGCTCGACGAGCTTGCCAAAGCACCCCGTCCGGTTCGTATCGCCTACTTCGGCGACTCCTTTATCGAAGCGGATATTCTGACGGCTGATTTACGCGAGATGCTTCAGCAGAAATATGGCGGTTGCGGAGTAGGTTTTGTCACCATTACGTCCATGACCAGTGGCTTCCGTCCTACAGTGCGTCATTCCTTCAGCGGATGGCAGAGTCATTCTGTCATGGACTCCGTGTTCTTTGACCGTAGCAAGCTGGGAGTCTCCGGACATTACTTTATTCCGAATACCGGTGCTTATGTGGAACTGCGGGGGCAGAAGAACTATGCCTCCCGTCTGGATACTTGCCAGCGTGCCAGTATTTTTTTCTATAACCGTGGCACAACCACCCTTTCTGTCCGCGTCAATCGTGGCGAAGCAACTACCGAGACTTTTGAGCCGATTGATGATTTGCAGGAGATGACGGTAGAGGGAAATATCGGTTCTGTCCGTTGGACGGTGGAAAGTGCGGACTCCACCTTGTTTTATGGCCTTGCCATGGACGGTACTTCCGGCATTGTGCTGGATAACTTCTCACTGCGTGGCAGCTCCGGCCTCTCCCTCCGTTCTGTTCCCGTGTGGATGATGCGCGAGTTCAACGAGCAGCGACCCTACGACCTGATAATCCTGCAATACGGCTTGAATGTGGCCACCGAGCGCGGACGCAATTACGATAGGTACATTGCAGGTATGCAGACAACGGTGGAACATCTCAAGGAAGCCTTTCCGCAAGCTGCCATCCTTGTGGTCAGCGTGGGCGACCGTGACTATAAGACCGAAGAAGGGGAGCTGCGTACCATGCCCGGTATCAAGAATCTGGTTCGTTATCAACAGAATTTGGCGGCGGATGAGGCTGTCGCTTTCTGGAACATGTTCGAGGCTATGGGTGGGGAAGGCAGTATGGCAGAGATGGTGCATGCCAAGCCGTCACTGGCCAATTATGATTATACGCACATCAACTTCCGTGGTGGAAAGTATCTTGCGGGATTGCTTTATGAGTCTTTGATTTATGGTAAGGAACAGTATGACAGAAGGAGGGCCTACTATGAAGAGGAGCCATAAGGAGGATTCACGATTGTACGATTTACGATGTACGATTTGCTGCGCGGTGCTGGTGCTGATTGCGGCGATAGGGCCGCTCCATGCACAAGATGTATTGCCGGGCAGCCTTTCGTGTCATGTCGGCGGAACGGATTGTGATACTCTCTGCCTCTATTCCCAACGTACGGATACGGTGTCTGTCCCTTTGATAACTTTTCCCGCCGCATTCCGGCAAATGAAGGAGAATGTACTTACCGACAGTCTGGGTATTCTTAATCCTTTCTGGGAGAAGTTGCGTCTGTCTCGGCTGGGCGCTTCCGCTGATACGCTTCGCATCGTACATGTGGGCGACAGCCATATACGCGGCCATATCTTCCCCCGTACCACCGGTGCGTTGATGCAGGACACTTTCGGGGCAGTCTCTTATACCGATGTAGGTATCAACGGTGCATTTTGTACTACTTTCACCCGTCTGGACCGTATTGCTGATATTGCGGCTCTGCATCCCGACCTGCTTATTCTTTCCTTCGGGACGAACGAAAGCCATAACCGCCGTTACAATACAATGCTGCACTATCGCCAGATGGACGACCTTGTACGCATGCTTCGCGAGAAACTGCCGAATGTACCGATGTTGATGACCACTCCTCCGGGCTCTTACGAGAGTTTCCGGCAGCGTCGCCGTCGTCGGACCTATAAGATTAATCCGCGTACTGCCGTTGCCGTGCAGACCATCCGCCGCTATGCCGATGAAAACGGATTGGCGGTATGGGACATGTACGAAATACTTGGCGGTACCCACCGTGCCTGCCTCAACTGGCAGGAAGCCGGATTGATGCGTCCGGACCATGTACACTATTTGCCGGACGGTTACCGCCTGCAAGGCGAGCTGTTCTACCAGGCCTTGTTAAAAGCTTATAACGATTATGTGGAATATTGACGAATTTTTATCCGGATTGAATATAGACTTGGACCGTTTGCGCGATGTCTTCACTTATGACCCGCAAGCCCCGATGATATTCAGCAGTGGTATTTTCCTCTGGCTGTTTGTCGCTTTTATATTGGTTTATCTGTTGTTGCAACGCCGGACGACGGCGCGTTTGCTGTTTGTCACCTTGTTTTCCTATTACTTCTATTATAAAAGTAGTGGCACTTATTTCTTCCTGCTTGGACTGGTGACGGTCTGTGACTTTTTCATTGCACGCTTGATGGCACGCGAGGCTATTCCCTGGCTACGTAAGGCATGGGTTGTGTTGAGTCTGTTCATCAATTTGGGATTGTTGTGTTACTTCAAGTACACCAATTTTCTGGGCGAAACTTTTGCCTCGCTGACGGGAGGCACGTTCACGACAATGGATATTTTCCTTCCGGTGGGCATCTCTTTTTTCACTTTTCAGTCGTTGAGCTATACGATAGATGTGTACCGTCGCCAGATAACGCCTCTGACCAGTTTGTTGGATTATGCTTTTTATGTTTCTTTCTTTCCCCAGTTGGTGGCGGGTCCTATTGTACGTGCCCGTGATTTCATTCCGCAAATCCGCCGCCCGCTGTTTGTCTCCAATGAGATGTTCGGACGTGGAATCTTCCTCATCGTGAGTGGGCTCTTCAAGAAAGCGGTTATATCGGACTATATCAGCGTTAACTTTGTAGAGCGTATTTTTGATAATCCTACTCTTTATTCGGGGGTGGAGAATCTGATGGGTGTTTATGGCTATGCCTTGCAGATTTATTGCGACTTCTCCGGTTACAGTGATATGGCTATCGGCATTGCCTTGTTGCTGGGCTTCCATTTCAATATCAATTTCGATTCCCCTTATAAGTCCGCTTCCATTACGGAATTTTGGAGGCGGTGGCATATTTCGCTTTCCAGCTGGTTGCGCGATTACCTTTATATTTCTTTGGGAGGCAACCGGAAGGGGAAAATCCGCCAATATGCCAATCTCATCATTACCATGTTCCTGGGCGGCTTGTGGCATGGCGCTTCGTGGAATTTTGTACTTTGGGGAATGATGCATGGCGTTGCGCTTGCAGCCCATAAGTTCTGGATGACGCTTACCGGGCGTAAGAAGGGGACGGAGAGCCATGGCATCCACCGCTTCTTCGGAGTGCTTGTCACTTTCCATTTTGTTTGTTTCTGCTGGATATTCTTCCGTAATGCGGAGTTCTCCACATCAATGGATATGCTGAAGCAGATATTCACTACTTTCCGTCCGCAACTCTTCCCGCAGCTGGTAGAGGGTTATTGGGAAGTGTTTGCACTGATGGCATTGGGCTATCTGCTGCATTTTGTGCCCGACAGTTGGGAACGTGCTTGCACAAAAACAGTAATCCGCCTCCCCTTGTTGGGAAAGGCGGTACTGATGCTTGCTGTAATCTATCTGGTCATTCAGATGAAAAGTTCGGAGATACAGCCGTTTATCTATTTCCAGTTCTGATTACTTCTTCTCGGTCGCTGTGGAGTCTGCCTGCTGTCGGAAGGGTTCCCGGTAGTTGAGCCCGTCTCTCCGGTAGAGGCCGATGAGTCCGGCCAGTCGGGTAGTGAAGTTTGTATAATCTTTCTTTTCCAGTTGTGTCCATTGTACTTCGGCAAGGGCGGCCATACGGGGGAGAACCATATACTCTACCTGTTCGCTGGTCGGGATGTATTCTGTCCAAAGGTTGGCTTGTGTGCCGAGTATGTGCTTAGCTTGTTCTTCGGTCAGTGAGGCGGTAGGATTCAGACTGTATACTTTCTCCAATGGGACAAAGCCTCCGATGGCAAATGGTTCGTGCCGGGTATCCTCACTTTGGTAATAATCAAAGTAGCAATAGTCATTGGGTGTCATTATCACGTCGTGTCCCAGTTGGGCCGCCTTGATTCCTCCTGCCGAGCCACGCCATGACATAACAGTTGCGTTGGGGGCGACGTCGCCTTCCAGAATCTCATCCCAGCCGATAATCTGGCGTCCTTTACTATTGAGGAGCTTTTCGATACGTGTCATACAATAGCTCTGCAGACGGTCTTCGGCAGTATGGTTCTTGTCGGCTTTCAATTTTTCGGTTCTGATACGTGCCTGGCATTTGGGACACTTTTCCCAACGGGTGCGGGGAGCTTCGTCACCGCCGATGTGGATGTATTTGGAAGGGAATATGTCAATGATTTCGGCCATGACATCTTCGAGGAACTGCATGGACTTTTCGTTGCCGATGCACAGCACATCTTCGAATACGCCCCAACGTGGGCACACTTCATACGGTCCACCGGTACATCCCATTTCGGGATAGGCGGCCAGTGCGGCAAGCATGTGTCCGGGCAGGTCTACTTCGGGGATGACCGTGATATAGCGCTCCCCGGCATATTTTACGATTTCTTTGGCTTGCTCCTGCGTATAGAAACCGCCATACCGGGTGTTGTCATACTCTTCGGTGTTCCGGCCGATAACGGTACGGTCGCGCCAGGCGCCAATTTCCGTCAGCTTGGGATACTTCTTTATTTCTATTCTCCAGCCTTGGTCTTCGGTGAGGTGCCAGTGGAAGGTATTCATATTGTGAAGTGCCAGCAAGTCTATGTATTTTTTTACGAACTCAATGGGAAAGAAGTGGCGGCCCACATCGAGGTGCATGCCCCGGTAGCTGAAGCGGGGTTCATCCTGGATGCTGCCGGCAGGCAATAGGATAGAGGTGGCTTTGGTTTCGGCGGGGATTGATTTACGCAGGGTTTGTATACCGTAGAACACCCCGTTCTCGGTCTGTCCGTTTAGGGTCACCCGGTCGGCTTTGACGGTCAGCACATAGCCTTCCCGGTTGCCGATGGCCGGATCCAGTCCCAATGTGATGGCGCCTTTGGGCGCTTCGCTCCCCGGGGCAAGGGCTTCTGTCTGGAGGGTGTGGCCGGTGGACTGGCTGATGTATTCGGCCAAAAACTCGGCATTGCGTTTCAAAAGTTCATTGTGTTCGGGGTAGGCGATGATGGTACCGTCATTCAGGTTGAAGGGGGATTCCTGACTCAAGGCAACCTCCTGGGGCAGGGGAATGACTTGATAGTTGGCTGTTGTTTCTACTCCGCATGAAGAGCAGGCCAGGATGAGAGTGCCTGCAAGGAGCATGTGTGTAAGTTTTCTCATGGTATTGAACTGATTAAATTAGTGTCTGACAAATATACTAAAAAAATACTAAAGAGGCAGAGGAGAAGGGGATAAATGCATGCTCATACCTCAGTTCTTTTTTGCTCTATACTCCTTGGGTGACATTCCCGTGTGTTTCTTGAAATATCGTCCGAAGAAAGACTGGTCGGGAAAACGATATTTGTCGGCAATCTCTTTCAGTGACATGCCGGTGGATTGCAACGCCATTTTCAGTTCCAATATCAGGTTTTCGTCAATGATTTCTTTGGCAGAATTTTCCGCCACTTGTTTGGTGATGGCAGATAGGTAGCGGGTCGAAATGCAGAGTTGGTCAGCATAAAAAACGACATCCCGCTGGGTAGCACAGTACGTATGTACCAGATTTATAAACTTTTTGAACAATTCTTCTTTCCGGTTACTGCCATTGATTTGCTCTTCCGTAAAGTAACGTTGAACCTTGTCGTAGGTGTCGAGAAAGAAAATTTGCAGCAGGTTTTGTGCAATGGCTTCGCGATACAGATTTTCAGAATCGCGGTAGATGGCATTGCTTGCCGTGATGAGTCCCGTGATAGCACGAACCGGTTCGTCTTCGGTATGCGTATAGCATGCATTCTCCTTTATAAAATGTATGAAGGGCGGCTCTAAACGGAAGCATGCCGTCTTGAACATTGTCTCGGAATAGGCAAAGAAGTCCACCAGGAAATCTTTACTCGCACTTGTCAGTGAAATAATGGAACTTGGAAGCAGCGTAATGTGCGTATTGGGTACAATATGATATTTTCTTAAATCTATTGTGATAATTGCTTCTCCACGGGTGCAGAACATCAGTGCTCCATTGTTCATTTTCAGAAGACGTTCCCGGAAGAATTCCAGGTTGTCTGTTCCGGCTCTGAACGTTTCTTGTTTGGTAGTCAGTAATGGGTTCATATTTTAGATTGTTTATGATTTGCGGTCACAAAGGTACGAGTTCTTTTTGGATTGTTAAATGGCATGTTCCGAAAATGAACAGTCGTGTACCTCCAATGAAACAAAAGGTTGTTCAAAAACGGCATACCTTTGCTGCCGGCTTAAAAAATAAAAGATAAAGCCGGCGTATTATTTTTTTTAAGATAAAGAGTATGAAAACAAAAAAGAGTATGATGAAACAGATGATGACCGTCATCTGTTGTGCAACACTGGCAGCCTGCGGCAGCGCGCCTGCCGTGCAACCCCAGTCGGAATATCAGGTGATGACTATTTCGACTACCGACAGAGAACTGCAGACAATCTATTCCGCAGCCATCCGCGGACGGCAGGACATTGACATCTATCCGCAGGTGTCCGGTACACTCACCAAACTTTGTGTGGAGGAAGGACAGACCGTGCGTCGGGGGCAAGTCTTGTTTATTATCGACCAGGTGCCCTATCTGGCAGCCTTGCGCACAGCAGAAGCCAATGTGGAAGCTGCCCGTGCCGGCGTGGCCACTTCGCAACTGACATATGACAGCAAGAAGGAGCTTTATGCCCAGAAGGTGATTTCCGAGTTTGACTTAAAGACTTCCTACAACAGCCTGCTGACAGCGAAAGCCCAGTTGGCCCAAGCCGAGGCGCAGCAGGTGAATGCCGCCAATAACCTCTCTTATACAGAAGTGAAGAGTCCGGCAGATGGAATGGTAGGTACGCTCCCTTATAGGGTGGGGACGTTGGTCAGCGCCAGTTTGCCCAAACCACTGACGACCGTATCCGATAATTCTAATATGTATGTCTATTTCTCCATGACAGAGAATCAGTTGCTTGACCTCACCCGCCGCTACGGCTCCAAGGATAAGGCGCTGGCAGAGATGGACTCTATCGAATTACAGCTCAATGACCGTTCTGTCTATCCGCAAGAAGGTAAGATAGAAACTATCAGTGGTGTAATTGATACCTCTACGGGTACAGTCAGTCTGCGTGCCGTGTTCCCCAATAAAGAGGGATTGCTGACCAGTGGCGGTTCGGGCAACGTCATCATCCCGGTACGGAAAGAGAACTGCATCGTTGTTCCCCAGAGTGCCACTTACGAAGTGCAGGACAAGGTCTATGTATATAAGGTAGTTGACGGCAAGGCGCAATCAGTTCCCGTGCAAGTGACCCGTGTGAACGGAGGTCAGGAATATATCGTAGAGAGCGGCTTGAAAGTGGGGGACACAATTGTGGCCGAAGGTGTGGGTTTGCTGCGTGAAGGTACCTCCGTCCAACCCAAAACGAATGAATGATAATTTTTAACCGATAGAATATGAACCTCAGAACTTTTATAGAACGCCCCGTTTTTTCGGCAGTCATCTCCATTACGATTGTCATTCTGGGCATCATCGGATTGTTCACCTTGCCCGTTGAACAATATCCCGACATTGCACCGCCCACCATCATGGTGAGCACCACTTACTATGGTGCCAGTGCGGAAACCCTTCAGAAAAGTGTTATCGCTCCGTTGGAAGAGGCCATCAACGGTGTGGAGGACATGACTTACATGACTTCTACCGCCAGCAATGCAGGGTCGGTTTCCATTACTGTTTACTTCAAGCAGGGTACAGACCCGGACATGGCGGCGGTCAATGTGCAGAACCGTGTGTCCAAAGCCACGGGGCAGCTTCCTGCCGAAGTAACCCAGGTGGGTGTCACCACCAGCAAGCGGCAGACCAGTATCTTGCAGATGTTCTCTTTATATAGCCCTGATGACAGCTATGACGAAAACTTTCTTGCCAACTATATCAGTATCAACCTGAAGCCGCAGATTCTCCGTATCTCCGGTGTGGGCGATATGATGATTATGGGTGGTGACTACAGCATGCGTATCTGGATGAAACCGGATGTCATGGCGCAGTACAAGCTGATACCTTCGGATGTGACGGCTGTGCTGGCAGAGCAGAATATCGAATCGGCCACCGGGTCGTTCGGTGAGAACTCGGATGAGACGTATCAATATACCATGAAATATACGGGACGCCTCATTACTCCTGAGGAGTTCGGCGACATCGTCATCCGTTCTACCGAAGACGGCGAGGTGCTGAAACTGAAGGACATCGCCGATATAGAGCTGGGTAAGGACAGTTATGCCTACAAAGGTACCATGGATGGACATCCCGGTATCTCCTGCATGGTGTTCCAGACCGCGGGGTCCAATGCCACGGAAGTGAACCGGCAGATTGACCGGCTCCTTGAAGAAGCACGCAAGGACTTGCCGAAAGGCGTGGAGCTTACCCAGATGATGTCCAGTAACGACTTCCTTTTCGCCTCTATCCACGAAGTGGTGAAAACGCTGATTGAGGCTATTATCCTGGTTATCCTGGTGGTTTATGTCTTTTTGCAAGACATCCGCTCTACGCTGATTCCGCTGGTAGGTGTCGTTGTTTCACTGATTGGTACGTTTGCTTTCATGTCCGTTGCCGGATTCAGTATCAACCTGATTACGCTGTTTGCGCTGGTATTGGTGATTGGTACGGTGGTGGATGACGCCATTGTCGTGGTGGAGGCGGTGCAGGCACGGTTCGATGTGGGCTATAAGTCCTCCTACATGGCAAGTATTGATGCGATGAAGGGCATCAGCAATGCGGTTATCACTTCTTCACTGGTGTTTATGGCGGTGTTTATTCCGGTATCATTCATGGGAGGGACTTCCGGTACGTTCTATACCCAGTTTGGGCTGACGATGGCGGTGGCCGTTGGCATTTCGGCGATTAATGCGCTGACACTCAGTCCCGCACTTTGTGCCTTGCTGCTGAAACCTTATATCAATGAGGATGGGACGGAGAAGAATAATTTTGCTTCGCGCTTCCGCAAGGCATTCAACACGGCTTTCGAGGCGGTGGTCGAGAAGTATAAGAAGATAGTGCTGCTGTTCATCAAGCGCCGCTGGCTGGGATGGTCGTTGCTGGCACTTTCGGTAGTGCTGCTGGTATTCCTGATGAATACCACCAAGACCGGACTGGTGCCCGACGAGGACCAAGGAACGTTGTTTGTCAACGTTAGCACCGCTCCGGGTAGCTCGCTCAAGACGACAAATGACATTATAGACCGCGTGGAGAAGCGTCTGGAAGACCTTCCTCAGAAATTGCACTTGCAGAAAGTTGCCGGTTACGGTCTGCTGTCCGGGCAGGGAAATTCTTTCGGTATGATTATCGTGAAGCTGAAACCTTGGGACGAGCGTACGGCAAAGGAAGACCAGGTGCAGGCAGTCGTCAACCAGATATACGCTCGCACGGCGGATATTAAGGATGCTACAGTCTTTGCCATTGCTCCGGGTATGATTCCGGGCTATGGTATGGGTAATGCGCTGGACTTGAATGTGCAGGACAAGCAGGGAGGGGATATGAACACCTTCTTCCAGACCACCCAGCAGTATCTGGCGGCACTGAACCAGCGTCCGGAAATTTCGATGGCATACTCCACGTTCGATGTACGCTATCCGCAGTGGACCGTCGAGGTGGATGCTTCCAAGTGCAAACGTGCCGGGATTACTCCCGACCAGGTGTTGTCCACACTGTCGGGCTATTATGGCGGGCAATATGTCTCCAACTTCAACCGTTTCTCCAAAGTTTACAAGGTAATGATTCAGGCCGACCCGAAGTTCCGTTTGGATGAGGCTTCACTGAACAATGCCTTTGTGCGCATGTCCAACGGTGAGATGGCTCCGTTGAGCCAGTTCGTTACACTGACCCGTTCCTACGGTGCCGAGTCCTTGAGCCGCTTCAACATGTTCAACTCCATTGCCGTGAATGCCATGCCTGCTGAGGGATACAGTACCGGTGACGCCATCCGTGCCGTACAAGAAACGGCGGAGATAGCCTTGCCGAAGGGATATGGCTATGACTTTGGTGGCATCACCCGCGAGGAAAGCCAGCAGAGTGGTACTACAGTCATCATCTTCGGTATCTGTATCTTGATGATTTACTTGATTCTGAGTGCGCTTTACGAGAGCTTTCTGATTCCGTTTGCCGTTATCCTGGCCGTTCCTGCGGGCCTGATGGGGTCGTTCCTTTTTGCCAGGATAGCCGGGTTGGAGAATAATATCTATTTGCAGACGGGACTTATCATGCTGATAGGTCTGTTGGCAAAGACCGCTATTCTGTTGACGGAGTATGCCGCCGAGCGCCGTAAAGCGGGAATGGGGCTGATTGCTTCTGCCGTCAGTGCGGCAAAGGCGCGTTTCCGTCCCATCCTGATGACGGTACTGACGATGATTTTCGGCCTTTTCCCCTTGGTGGTTGCCACGGGTGTCGGAGCCAACGGTAACCGTTCATTGGGTACGGGTGTTGTCGGTGGTATGTTCATCGGCACATTGGCGCTGCTGTTCATTGTTCCTGTCTTGTTCATCAGTTTCCAGTGGTTGCAGGAGCGGCTTCGTCCTGCCCAATCCGTCCCGACGAGCGACTGGCAGATTGAGGAAGAGATGAAAGTAAGCCGGAAGGAGATAGAAGAATCACATTAGTACATTATCGCGTAACTAACATAAAAAAATAATGAAGAAACAATTCATATTATTAGCTGTCGTCGGCTTGGTACTGACCAGTTGCGGCATCTATACCAAATACCAGCGCCCGGAGGACATCACGACCGATGGACTTTATGGACACGATTTGGATGGGCAAAGTCTGGATAGCCTGAGTCTGTTTGCGGCATCGGACACTGCCTCCATCGCTTCCCTTTCCTGGCGCGAGCTTTTTACGGACCCGCAATTACAGTCGCTTATCGAGCAAGCCTTGCAAGGCAACACCGACCTGCTTTCCGCCCGGCAACGTATCAAGGAGGCGGAAGCCACGCTGATGTCGGCCAAACTTTCGTACCTGCCTTCGTTTATGCTCACTCCGCAGGGTGGCGTCAGCAGTTTCGACAATTCCAAAGGCTCGTGGACCTATTCCGGCATTGCCTCGGCAAGTTGGGAAGTCGATATTTTTGGTAAGTTGACCAATGCCAAACGCCGTTCCAAAGCGCTCTACCTTCAAAGCTTGGAGTACGAACAAGCCGTTAACACTTCGCTGATAGCTAATGTGGCCAATTTGTACTACACCTTGCTGATACTCGACGAGCAATACCGCATTTCCGAAGAAACAGCCGCCAGTTGGCGCGAAAGTGTACGCACCATGCGAGCCATGATGGCTGCAGGTATGACGAACGAGGCGAGTGTCTCGCAATCCGAAGCCAACTGTCGTCAGGTAGAAGCTTCGCTGCTCGACCTCCGGCAGCAGGTAAAGGAAGTGGAGAACAGTCTCTCCATTCTGTTGGGCGATGTTCCGGGCACCATTGAGCGTGGCCGGTTGGCGGGGCAGGAGTTCCCGCAGGAACTTGCGGTGGGCGTACCTCTGCAACTGCTTTCCCGCCGTCCCGATGTGAAAAGTGCCGAACTCTCGCTGGCATCCGCTTTCTACAGCACCAATGCCGCCCGTTCTGCTTTCTACCCCTCCATCACCCTGAGCGGTACAGCTGGCTGGACCAACTCGGCAGGAAGCATGATTGTCAATCCAGGAAAACTACTCTTCTCTGCCATCGGCTCGCTGACACAACCCTTGTTCAACAAAGGGCTGAACGTGGCACAGCTCAAGATAGCCAAAGCACAGCAGGAAGAAGCCAGGCTCGCTTTTCAGCAAGCTTTGCTCAATGCCGGTAGCGAAGTGAACAATGCTCTGACCCAAGTGCAGGTAGCCCGTGGAAAGACGGAGCTCCGCGCAAGGCAGATAACTTCACTGGAAACTACCGTCTGCAGCACCCGGTTATTGATGCAATACGGCACTTCCACCTATTTGGAAGTGCTCACTGCCCAGCAGGGGCTACTCTCTGCCCAACTGACACAGGTAGCCGACCGCTTTGATGAAATACAAGGTATCATCAACCTCTATCAAGCCCTCGGTGGAGGGCGGGAGTAAAATATACTCTTTCTCATCTTCATTCTCTCGCCCCTCTATCAATCCGGCATTTCCTTTTTTTGTGGGAATCCGATGGTAGAGGGGCTTTCATATAAGCGGGCTATGGCAAAAAAACTACGGTTTCTTGCCGTCAAACCGGGACAAACTTTATAACTTTGCGGCATACGACATAAAAATCTATCTATTATGAACTGCAAATCCTTGTTTTTTCTGGTTGTTTTTTCCCTGACCCTTATATCAGGGGTGTTTGCTCAAAAGAAAGTTTCTATTCTTGGCGATTCCTATTCCACTTTTTACGGTCATGTCTCTCCTGCCGCCAATCTCTGCTGGTATGGAGTTCCCGGCGAAAAGAAAGAGAATGATGTGACAAAGGTGGAGGAAACCTGGTGGTACCGTTTCATCCATGAGCACGGCTTTCAGTTGGAACGCAACAATTCCTATTCCGGCTCTACCGTCTGTCATACCGGTTACGAGAAAGCTGATTACTCCGACCGTTCTTTTATCACCCGTATTCACAACCTCGGCACCCCCGACATAATCCTTGTTTTTGGCGGTACCAATGACAGTTGGGCAGGTGCTCCCATTGGCGCATACCAATATGATGGCTGGACGAAAGCCGATTTGTATAGCTTCCGTCCTGCCTTTTGCTATCTGCTTGCATCTCTCAAGCAGCTCTATCCTGCGGCCAGGATTTATAATATTACCAATTCTGAATTATCCGAAGAGGTAACTGATTCCATGGATGAAATTTGCCGGCACTATGGCATCGAGAATATTCGTTTGCACGACATTGATAAACAATGGGGGCATCCTTCTGTGCAAGGAATGCAGAGTATCGATGCTCAGGTTTGGGAGTCTGTCTCCCCGATATTGGAGGCTTCTGTTTCTTTGCCTGCCAAGAACTAAGGACAGACTCATTGGGAGTTATCCTTTTCTATCCTAAATGCTAATCTTTCCACTGCCGTATTCTTTTCTTTCCACAGCTGTGGAAAGAAAAGAATACGGCAGTGGAAAGAAAGTAAAATCCTTGTGGCAAGAAAAATAATTAGTACCTTTACTGCCAGCTTCTGCCGATTTCGAGAACATTTCTTCCCCAAGTTTGCTGCAAGTTTCCCTCAATTCTCTATAAACCATTAATTTAAATTATTTTATGAGTGCTTATTATGACCTTTATGAAACGCCTGTCCCCGAAGGCGAGGAACCGAAGTCGCTGCATGCCCGTGTCTGTTCCAAGGGAACCATTTCTGGTAAAGAGTTCATGGAACGGGTTTTTCGTGAAGAACATATGCCCCACGCCATGGTTGTGGGTATTGTGCAAGCCATCACCACTACGCTTGGAGACTGGCTGGCAAAGGGCTATACGGTGGAGATAGAGGGACTTGGCTTCTTCAGCACCACGCTGAAGTGTACCCATCCGGTGATGAATAAGAAAGAAGTACGTGCGGAGTCGGTCAAGATGTCCACGGTGAAATTCCGTCCCGGCATCGAATTCAAACGTTATGTGGCAGGTAAGATGGAGTTGGAACGTGCGGATAAACGCTTTTTCCCGGATAAACCGAAAGCAATGGGCGACATGGTTGCCCGTGAAAAAAGCATGATGGACTTTCTGGAAGCTAATGTCTGTATTACTCGTGCAGAATATTCCCGCCTTGTCCATGTCACCGCCCGCCGGGCTTCGAGGGATTTGCAGACATTTATCGATTCCGGCGTGATTCGCAAGCGTGGTGCCGGCCGTTCAGTGGTCTATGTCAAGGGGTGAACTTAGTATATTCCGATGCGCGCGCGTATATATATAATGTGTCCCTTTCCTTCCTGCCTTTCTTTCCCTTTAAAAAATATGCTTTAAAACATATCTATCAATCAGCTAGTTATGAAAAAGTTCACGTAAACCCTCAAAAAAAGCTTGTATATATTTTGCAGATGTCCGTAAAAGCCCTAGTTTTGCATCCGCTTTCGGGAACGAAGGCGGCGATGTTTTGACATTCTGACAGTAAAACGGAGCGGTAAGCTTCCATTTTTCTCTTCTTTGCCATAGGTTTCCTTCGGAACTTCGGCCTTGGAAAAGAAAAATGAAAAAAAAACTTCCGAAACATTTGGAAGTTATGCTTTAAAGTCCTTACCTTTGCACCCGCTTTTGAAAACGAAAGCAGCGCGAGTTGACATTCTTTTTAAAGAAACGGTGCCTGGTCCTTCTTCCTTTTTCTTTTTGCCTCCCTTTCGACAAGAGAGACGACGAGGAAAGAGAAAAAAGAAAAATAAAAAAACTTCCGAAAATATTTGGAAGATATGCTTTAAAGTTCTTACCTTTGCATCCGCTTTCTGAAAAGAACAGCAATCGTGAAACGAGCGATCTTTGAACAGATTTACATAAACAATACAAGTAGTACAAGAGCAGGTGCTTCGCAAATTAATAATTGGAAACTAATAATTAAGGCGCGTCGTACCTGGGTAAAACAAAAGAACCGTCAATACTTATTCTATATAGATAGGTAAAGATAAACTTTTGAATTCGAGCGTCCTGAACAGATAATTAAGCTGTCGCACTTTAATTTTTAATTTG
>NZ_QTMH01000017.1:10939-97845 GCF_003603065.1 Bacteroides sp. AF20-13LB | reverse complement strand
CGTTTTCAGAAGAAGCCTCCGTGTCTGATAAGGATACGGAGGCTTTGTTCGTTTTATATCTTTACATATACTTGGATGCCGGCATGGATTGTTCTTGTGTTTTAGGCCATGAGTTTTCTGCTGATTTGTAGTGATATCAGGGTGAAATGAACATAAAAAAATGAATATTTTACTCTAAATACTACATAATGAGGATAATTATTCGTATCTTTGTCGCCCGAATAAACAAAAGAAGCTTTGGGAAAGTTTGATAAATACAAAATAGACCTGAAAGGTATGCAAGCAGATTCATGCAAATATGAGTTTGTGCTAGACAACCTTTTCTTTGCCAATATTGATGGACCGGAAGTGCAGAAGGGTAAAGTCAATGTGGTGTTAGTTGTAAAGAAAACATCTCGTGCTTTCGAATTGAACTTCCAGACAGACGGAATGGTGTGGGTGCCATGTGACCGTTGTTTGGACGATATGGAACAGCTTGTCAGCTCGACAGATAAGCTGCTGGTTAAGTTCGGTCATGAATATGCCGAAGAAGGTGACAATCTCATTGTAATTCCCGAAGAGGAAGGTGAGATTAATGTAGCATGGTTTATGTACGAGTTTGTAGCTTTGGCCATCCCCATGAAGCATGTGCATGCTCCGGGTAAGTGTAACAAGGCAATGACCAGCAAATTGAGTAAGCATATGCGCACTACTCCGGATGATGATATGGCTGAGGACACATTTGCTCCGGAAGAAGAGGTGGAGCTGATGAATGAAGAAGAAACGCAGGTAGACCCGCGTTGGGACGAATTAAAGAAAATATTAGATAACAATTAAAGATTAAAGAAAATGGCACATCCTAAGAGAAGACAGTCAAAAACAAGAACTGCGAAGAGAAGAACTCATGATAAAGCAGTAGCTCCTACACTGGCTATTTGCCCGAATTGTGGTGAGTGGCATGTATATCACACTGTATGTGGTGCATGTGGTTACTATAGAGGTAAGCTTGCAGTTGAAAAGGAAGCTGCCGTATAATTACGGTCAGTTTGACTAAAACTTATACTTGAATATCGGGCGTCTAAAAAGATTTGTAATTTAATAAGCAAACCTTTTTAGACTACCGTTGTTTCAGTAGTTCTATAAGTAAACAAGATTTTAATGGAAAAAATAAATGCAGTAATTACAGGAGTCGGCGGTTATGTACCTGATTACGTCTTGACAAACGACGAAATCTCAAGAATGGTGGATACCAATGACGAATGGATTATGACTCGTATCGGAGTAAAGGAAAGACGTATCCTGAATGAAGAAGGGTTAGGTAGTTCCTATATGGCGCGTAAAGCTGCCAAACAGCTGATGCAACGTACTGGCGCGGATCCGGATGATATAGATCTGGTGATTGTAGCTACTTCCACTCCGGATTATCATTTCCCTTCTACAGCTTCTATTTTATGTGATAAGCTAAGGCTGAAAAATGCATATGCTTTTGACTTGCAGGCAGCCTGCAGCGGATTTCTCTATCTGATGGAGACGGCGGCCAATTTCATCCGTTCTGGAAGATATAAGAAGGTTATCATTGTGGGAGCCGACAAGATGTCGTCAATGGTTGATTATACAGACCGTGCTACTTGTCCTATCTTTGGAGACGGCGCTGCAGCTTTCATGCTCGAGCCGACAACAGAAGATGTAGGTATTATGGATGCTATTCTGAGAACCGACGGCAAAGGTTTGCCTTTCCTGCATATGAAAGCGGGTGGGTCGGTTTGTCCTCCCTCTTATTTTACTGTAGACAACCACATGCATTACATTTATCAGGAAGGACGTACTGTGTTTAAGTATGCCGTATCCAATATGTCGGATGTTAGCGCGGCCATTGCCGAGAAAAACGGTCTGACAAAGGATAGCATTGACTGGGTGATTCCGCACCAGGCCAATCTTCGTATCATTGATGCTGTGGCACATCGTCTGGAAGTTCCTCGTGAGAAAGTACTGATTAATATCGAACGTTACGGCAATACCAGTGCTGCTACGTTGCCTCTTTGCATCTGGGACTTTGAAGATAAGCTGAAGAAAGGCGACAACCTTATTTTCACTGCATTCGGCGCAGGATTTACCTGGGGAGCCGTGTATGTGAAGTGGGGATACGACGGAAAGAAGCAGTAACATACTATTGCTAAATATAATATGATAAAAACGCATCCTATTTCGATTCGATGCGTTTTTTTGTCTCAATTCAAATACTGAAGTCATGCACAAAGCAGGTTTTGTAAATATCGTGGGAAATCCGAATGTGGGCAAATCCACATTGATGAACGTTTTGGTAGGTGAGCGCATTTCTATCGCCACTTTCAAGGCGCAGACCACCCGTCATCGGATTATGGGCATCTATAATACGGATGACATGCAAATTGTGTTTTCGGACACTCCGGGTGTATTGAAGCCAAACTATAAGTTACAGGAGTCCATGCTGAATTTCTCCACTTCGGCATTGACGGATGCGGATGTGTTGCTGTATGTGACAGATGTGGTTGAGACTCCCGACAAGCATAATGACTTTGTGGAGAAAGTAGGACACTTGGACGTTCCGGTATTGCTGCTTATCAATAAGATTGATTTAAGCAACCAGGAAAAGCTGGTGGAACTGGTGGAAGCATGGAAGGAATTGCTGCCGAAGGCGGAAATTATTCCTATCTCTGCTACTTCGAAATTTAATGTGGATTATGTCATGAAGCGGGTGAAGGAGCTGTTGCCCGACTCACCTCCTTATTTCGACAAGGACCAGTGGACGGACAAGCCGGCGCGTTTCTTCGTGACCGAAATAATCCGTGAGAAAATTCTGTTGTACTACGATAAGGAAATCCCTTATTCGGTGGAGGTGATGGTAGAACAGTTTAAGGAGGAGGCAAAGAAGATTCATATCAGTGCCGTAATCTATGTGGAGCGTGATTCGCAAAAAGGTATTATCATAGGCAAGCAGGGGAAGGCTTTGAAGAAAGTGGCTACTGAAGCGCGCCGTGATTTGGAGAGGTTTTTCGGGAAAACGATATTCCTGGAGACGTTTGTGAAAGTTGATAAGGATTGGCGGAGTTCGGACAAGGAACTGCGTAATTTTGGTTATCAGCTGGATTAAGAGTTATTCATACGACTGTGACAGTCGCAAAAAACAAAGAGTGTGAACTATGGGAAATTTAGTTGCAATCGTAGGACGTCCCAATGTGGGAAAGTCTACATTATTTAACCGTCTGACCAAGACACGTCAGGCAATTGTGAATGAGGAAGCGGGAACCACCCGTGACCGCCAATATGGAAAGACCGAATGGTTGGGACGTGAGTTCTCCGTGGTAGATACCGGCGGTTGGGTAGTGAACTCTGATGATATTTTCGAAGAAGAGATTCGTAAGCAGGTATTGATGGCGGTGGACGAAGCCGACGTGATACTGTTCGTGGTGGATGTGATGAACGGGGTTACGGACCTCGACGAGCAGGTAGCTGCCATCTTGCGTCGTGCCAAGAAGCCTGTGTTGCTGGTTGCCAATAAGACTGATAATCATGAACTGCAATACAATGCTCCTGAGTTTTACAGTTTGGGTTTGGGTGACCCTTATTGTATTTCTGCTGTAACGGGTAGCGGTACGGGCGATATGATGGACCTTATCGTCAGCAAGTTCAAGAAGGAATCTGATGAAATTCTGGACGAGGATATTCCCCGCTTTGCAGTAGTGGGACGCCCTAATGCCGGAAAGTCTTCCATAGTCAATGCCTTTATTGGAGAAGACCGCAACATCGTGACGGAGATTGCCGGTACCACGCGCGATTCTATCTATACCCGCTACAATAAATTCGGTTTTGATTTCTACCTGGTAGATACGGCGGGTATCCGTAAGAAGAACAAGGTGAATGAGGATTTGGAGTACTACTCTGTAATCCGTTCCATTCGTTCCATTGAGAATGCAGATGTATGTATTTTGATGGTAGACGCTACGCGTGGCATCGAAAGCCAGGATTTGAATATCTTCTCCTTGATACAGAAGAATGCCAAGGGGCTGGTGGTTGTGGTGAACAAGTGGGACTTGGTGAAGGACAAGACTGTGAAGGTGATGAAGACTTTCGAAGATGCTATCCGCAACCGTTTCGCTCCGTTTGTGGATTTTCCTATCATCTTTGCTTCGGCACTGACCAAACAGCGTATTCTGAAGGTATTGGAAGAGGCGCGTGATGTGTACGAAAATCGTATGACGCGTATTCCGACAGCTCGTTTGAACGAGGAAATGCTGCCGCTTATCGAGGCGTATCCACCCCCTTCAATTAAGGGTAAGTATATCAAGATAAAGTATATTACGCAGTTGCCCAATACCCAGGTGCCGTCATTTGTTTATTTTGCAAATCTTCCACAATATGTGAAAGAGCCTTACAGACGATTCCTGGAAAATAAGATGCGTGAGAAATGGAAGTTGACCGGAACTCCGATAAATATCTATATCCGGCAGAAGTAAAATATATCGTGATGATATAGTCGATTCTATTAACTGGTTTTATGAAGAGAAAGCGTCCGGAACATAGCTTCCGGACGCTTTCTTATGTAATAGGTTAGAAAATGAGGTGTGGTTTTATCCTTCAAGGTTCTGTATCTCCACTTCTTTGACTTTCCGGAATAGGTCAGATGCAAATATGAAACTGTTCAACCGCTCGTTGGTGGAAGTGAAGATATCGTCTTTATTGCCTTCCCATTCTTTGTGTCCTTCGTAAATATAGATGATTTTTTCTCCGATACCCATTACAGAGTTCATGTCATGAGTGTTGATGAGAGTAGTCATATTGTATTCTCGGGTTATATCTTGTATCAGTTCGTCGATGACAAGCGAGGTCTTGGGGTCAAGTCCTGAATTCGGCTCGTCACAAAACAAGTATTGCGGGTTTAGGGCAATGGCACGGGCAATGGCTACGCGTTTCTGCATACCGCCGCTGATTTCTCCGGGAAATTTGTCTTTGGCTTCAATCAGGTTTACACGCTCCAAGCAGAACATGGCACGACGAGTCCGATCGCGCAGGGTATCGTTGCTGAACATGTTCAGTGGAAACATCACATTGTCCAGTACCGTCATGGAATCGAACAGCGCGGCACTTTGGAAAATCATTCCCATTTCCCGGCGGAGCGCTTTCTTTTCCTTCTTTCCCATGGCGAGGAAGTTGCGGTGGTCATACAACAGTTCTCCTTTGTCCGGTGTCAGCAGACCCACGATACATTTCATGAGTACGGTTTTTCCCGAACCGCTCTGCCCTATAATCAGGTTGGTCTTTCCATTCTCGAAAGTGGCATTGATATCTTTCAGTACCTCTTTTTCTTCAAATGATTTGCAAAGTCCTTTCAGTTCAATCATCCCATTAAAAGTTGAGTTAATATTAGGTCGGCGAATAAGATAAGTACGCTGCTGCATACTACGGAGTCGGTGGACGCCTTGCCCACTTCGATGGAACCGCCTTCGACGGTGTAACCGAAGAATGCCGATACGCTGGCAATGATAAAGGCAAAGAACAGTGACTTGATGATGCCGCACCAAATAAACCATTCGACAAACATGTACTGCAAGCCGTATTCCAAATCTACCGCCGACATGATGCCGCCGAACCAGCAAGTACAGAAGGCACCTATGATGCCGGCGAATATACTGAACGTCACCATCAGTGGAATGGTTGTCACCATAGCGGCAATTTTCGGTAGGATGAGATAGTTGGCAGAATTGACACCCATAATTTCAAGGGCGTCTATCTGCTGGGTGACTCGCATGGTGCCCAGCTCCGAGGCGATGTTTGACCCGACCTTTCCTGCCAGAATCAGACACATGATGGAGGAGGAGAATTCCAGCAGCATGATTTCTCGGGTTACATATCCCACTGTCCATCGAGGCATGAAAGGACTCTCGATGTTCAACTTTATCTGTATGGTGATTACAGCTCCGATGAAGAACGATATCAGCAATACGATGCCGATAGAGTTCACGCCGAGCTGTTCCAACTCGTTGACATATTGGCGGAAAAACATACGCATACGTTCGGGACGGGCAAATACGCGTCCCATCAGTATGATATATCGTCCCACTGTCTTAAGTGCTTTAAACATAACATATAAGTATTTGAATGCAAATGTACACTATTTCGGCTTATTTTTGCTACATTTGCGGCGAGAAGTTACGAAAAGAGTGTAATTTATTGGAAATGAGCATTGGGTAATCGCTCATAATAGTAATAGGTTACGAATTAGTTAGTTATCTACTGCATTATTCTTCTGTGCGTTGCGTAACCTTCAAAGAACTCTTCGTATGCAAAAGTAACAATAAAACGGGAGATTTAGAAATGAATCTCCTGATTTTTTCTTCTCACACAAGTTTTTCCGTAAAAGCGATTTTATCCGTCAGCACACCATCGCCCAAAAAGATTTTGAACGAACGTGTGCCGACTGCCGCATAAGCGGAGAAAAGGGCTTTGCCTCACGCCTAAACAATAGTTTAGACTGATGAGACAAGGCCCCTTTCTTTTGTGCTTATGCCAAAGAGGTGCTTTTACGGGGTTTTGACGATTTTTCTTTTTTCGTTGTCCTTTTGAGCCGGAAGCGGAAAGCCGTGTATGACCGCACATTCCATAAATGGAACAAGCCGTCACTCACGGCAGACAAACCGGGAAGAATGATTTTATCCATCCGACCAAACACGTTTGGCCAAACAGATAAAAACATACTTCCTTGCCGATGGTTTGCCCGGTTTCACGCTACCGGCTATGTTCTTTTCTGTTGGGGATGTCTTTTTCACGGATTTCTCTTTTGAAGTTTTCCTGTCTAATCTGCCTCTACTTCCGTTTACCTCCATTTTCGCGCCTTTCAGTGAGCCGCATCAGGCAGTCATTTTCGTGCTGGGTGCAAAGGTAACTCCGGGATTGTACGGGAAAGCAAGGTCAAGCCTCCTGTTTTCTGGAAAAATCTCCAGCCCTTCGGGTAGTATTTTCCCGAAAAACCTTGCATTCCCTAATCCCTACCTTTTTAAGCACCCGAAACGAAAACGACCGATGCGACAGAAAGACGCATTAAAAAAAATGTCGGATAAACGAGAGGCAGATAAGATAGTTTGAAACTCAACTCCCTCAGCTCTTGAATCCGCATTAAAAAACAAAAAATCAAAAACAAAACGGATATGAGAACGGCAATAGCAACAAAATTCGTGGCATGGGAAGTACCAAGTTTGGAGAACCTGCAAGGCAGCAAGGTGTACGGACTTCGCACCAAACTGAACAATGGTGAGAAATTGAGCCGAGAGGAAAAGGATTGGCTTACACGCAATGTGAACAGCAACACCTATTTCAAGAGCGCAGTACCCTTGCAAGGTTGGATGTTTGACTTTTCCGACATTCTCCGAACCTACATTGTAAAGCAGTATGGACATTGGGCGGAATACAAGGCTACCGACAAGACCGCACTCCGCAGTTTCCTATACGGCAGGATAGACAGCATCGTGGAACTTAACAAATGATACGGCTATGACAGCAACGGTAAATTTCAGACAAATGGCGCAATACATAGGGCTTGCGATATGCACCCTAATCATGCGCACCGCCTTTTGGGTGTCCGGCATCCTTTGGTACATCGTCAGAGAGATAATAAACGGAGTGTTCCGAGTGGCAATAGGGTTAATCGTGGCTATTCTTTCCGTTATCCTGTTCTTCGGCTTCATTCTTTGGTTATTCACCCTTTAATCCCTACCGACATGGCAAAGAGAAGAAGCAAGACAGTGGAGCAACAATGCAGATACTACGAGGTGGGCAACATCTTCGAGTACATGGTGGAAACATACCTCAACGGCAATATGTCCGTGTTCCGTGGACTCTACCACGAACTGAACAAGAACGCACGGAAGGACTTTATAGACTTCCTATTGAGCGAGGTTGAGCCGATTTATTGGAGGGAGATTTTGAAACATACTATTTGACAACTCATAAAAACGACAGCGATATGAAAGGAACAGACCATTTCAAGAGAACGATACAGATGTATTTGGAACAACGTGCGGAGGAAGACACGCTCTTTGCGAAGAACTACCGCAATCCAGCCAAGAACATTGACGATTGCGTAACCTACATTCTGAACTATGTGCAGAAAAGCGGTTGTAACGGCTTCACGGACGGAGAGATATACGGACAAGCAGTACACTACTATGACGAGAACGAGATTGAGGTGGGCAAGCCTATCCAATGCCAAGTGGCGGTGAACCACATTGTGGAACTCACGGCAGAGGAAAAAGCAGAAGCACGTCAGCAGGCAGTCCGCAGATACCAAGACGAGGAACTCCGCAAGTTGCAGAACCGCACCAAGCCGACAAAGGCGAAAACAGAAACCCAAGTTCAACCCTCATTATTTGATTTTGGCTTATGAAACCGAGAAACAAATTTGAAAAAGCAGTTCTTGCCCAAAGCAAGAAACTACGCCCGATAACCCCGATACAGATAAATTGGGCATTCCGTAATTGCGTGGAGCATTATGCACACCGCTTGCCGAAAGGTCGTACCACTTGTATGGATTGCGGTCATAGTTGGGTAATGACGGAGCAGACCGAGCATTGTACGTGTCCCGAATGTGGAGCAAGTTTGAAAGTCTGCCTCACCTATCAGCGCAAGGTAAGACAAAAGCAGTATTTCACAACCCTTACCACAAGCGGAGAATACCAAGTGCTACGAATGTTCTTGCTTGTCGTGGGTATGGAGAAAGGGGTTAATGCCAAGTCCTATGCCCTTGAAATCGGGCAGTATTGGTGGAATGAACAAGGGCGTAAGGCTGTTGTTGCCATTCCACGCACATTGGGATGCTACATCGACACGTTCTCATTCGCTTCTCCTTTTGCTATCCGCAATGACAATGAAGCGTACCGCCATATCTCATATTCCCCGATATATCCAAGATATAAGGTGTTGCCGACGCTCCGCAGAAACGGCTTTAACGGCAATTTCCACGACATTGTACCCACCAAACTAATACCGGCATTATTGTCGGACAGCCGTGCGGAAACGCTGTTGAAGGCAGGGCAATATCCCATGTTGCGCTACTATCTGTACCACTCTTTCAATATTGGAGAGTATTGGGCTTCAATCAAGATATGTATCCGCAACGGCTATACTATTGAGGACGGCTCAATGTGGCGTGACACCATAGACCTCCTGCGTCATTTCGGCAAGGACACAAACAGCCCGAAATACGTTTGCCCTGCCGACCTCAAAGTTGAACACGACAAGTTGGTGGCAAAGCGCAACCTGCAAAGGAAACATGAGCGGACTGAACAGCAACGCAGGAAAGCGATTGAGGACGAGAAACAATATCTGAAAGCTAAGGGCATATTCTTCGGACTTGCCTTTACCGACAGCCTTATTTGCGTCAAAGTCATAGAGAGCGTGGAAGAAATGGCAGAGGAAGGAAGGACGATGCACCATTGTGTGGGCGGTTACCACAAACGAAAAGACTCCCTTATCCTATCCGCCACCATTGACGGAAAACGAATTGAAACGATAGAGGTGTCACTAAAAACTTTTGAGGTGGTGCAGTGTCGTGGCGTATGCAACGAGAACTCCGAATACCACGACCGCATCATCGCCCTTGTGAACAAGAACGCCAACCTTATCCGCCAGCGGATGAAAGCGGCATAATATCGACATCTAACAACTAACATTATGGAAGTAAGATTTGAAAGCATGGTTTTCCTATGGGATGATAAAATCCCCACGATGTTCCTTGAATTTATGAACCTCCTCACTCTTTGTCAGAGTGAGGAGCAATTAAGGGCGAGCGTCAAGGACTTTGCCGAGAAACACGAACTTGACAAGTTCTTCCTTTACGGCTTCGGCTCTCATCATTTCTACCTGCACCAACGCTACACGAGCGACCCCGAAATGGTGATGCAACACAGAGTGCTGTCTGTACATTTCTAATCATCTAAATAACAACGACTATGGCAACAAAATGACAATTAACGGAGTAAGCACCTGCCAATCGGCAGGAACGGAGAACTACGAGAAATTCCAAACGGGTATCGACAGACGCAAACGCACCCTTGTGCAATACGACTACCGCCACACGGACGGGGAACTTTTCTCTTGTGTCAAACCCACATTAGACGAATGTCGAGCCGCACGGGACAAGTGGCTAACGGCAAAGGAAAGGAAGGAGGAGAAGCGATGAACGAAGCAGGCTACCAAACGCTGATAGTCAAATTCAGCGAACCCATTACGGCATTGGACGGCATCTTTGACGATGCCGAAGCGTGGGGAGTTGATACCCTAAAGGGGTGGATAGACAGCTATGAAAGCAGCCGTTTCACTGCCATTGACAGCCATACGGCAGTCATCACGAGCGAGTATAGCATGGAATGTCTGAAAGAGTGGCTGGAAAAATGCACACCCATAACCGAGAAAACAGAATTTTGAACATTGGGGCGGTGTCCGCACCGCCCGAACCATAAACCTAAAAGACAACGGATATGATAGCAAAGACAATTTTAGAGCAGATTGGCGGCAGACGCTTTGCCGCCATGACGGGAAGCAAAGACTTCACAGACATGGGCAACGGCTTGCGCATGAGCCTTGCGAGGAACAAGACCAGTGCCAACCGCCTTGACATCATCTATGACGGAGGGGCAGACCTATACAATATGCGTTTCTACCGCAAGACGTTCAGCAAAAAGACATTCGAGAGCAGGACGAAGGACATTGAAACGCACGAGGGGATATATTGCGATATGCTGGAGGAAATGTTCACGATGGTAACGGGACTTTACACCCGCTTTTGAGGGGTGGGCGGCAAAAGCCGCCTACTTTCTTTCATGAGCATGATGGCGGATAAGAAAGTAGGCAAAGAAACCTTTGTACCAATCTACGATAGTATTCACAAAAACAAGTTTTAATCATGGAAACAATCAGACAGAACGGAAAAACCATCTTGTACAGCAACGACGGCATAAGCATAAAGATGGTTTTCAAGAACCTTACGGGCAGGAATTTTCAAGGTCAGGAATATACAGACTATATCCGGCATATCGCAATCGGCAGCATGGGATTTTCACCCGGTATCATAGAGCATTGCAGGGACGGTGAGGTTGCAGGCAAAGGGACAATCCCGAATGTATGAAAACTGAAACTCCGATGAAGTTGGCGGCTTCATCGGAGTTTCTTTCGTCAGACACTTATTCTTTATGGTACATACAGCAGCGCAAACTCAGCCTTCCTTCGTTTGAGCAGCATGGCGTGGCGTTTCCCCTTATAGTTACAGAAAGCGATATACTCCCGGTAGATGTTCCTGTCACCCGCCTCCAGCTTTCGGATTAGCGTGCTTTTGGGTATCTTCCCACTCCCCAAAAGACGGTACGGACCGACATTGTAGGCGAGCGTGGCAAGCAGAAGCGAATCCTTCCCGAACTGCTGGAACATCGCGCAGAACTTCCGCAGGTCTTTTCGCAGAAGCGCGTCCGCCTGCCGCTTCGTCATGGTGCGTGCCGAATACCTTTCCCCCGGCTGCAACCGATGTCCATATCCTACATACGGGTGATGTTTTTCCGAATGCCAGCCCTCAAAATACTTCGTGCATCGCACCGCCCTCTCAAATGGTGGCAGCCGGTAGATAGCCGCCTGCCCGTCCGTTCCCTCATGGCGTCTGTTCCGTGCGGACACGGAACAGACCGCCAGAAGCGAACAGAGGATAGCCATGAATACACGCATCATCGTGTAAGGGGCTTGAAGTTCCCGATGGGGACAACAGTGATAACCCCGTCATCCTTCACGTTTCGGTTGTTGAAGTCAAATTCCAACTCATAGGAGTTGCCGAAATTGTCCTCCACTACCACGATGAAGTTGTGCGCCTCGTCACCTTGCGCCGTGTAGTACAGCCGGAACTTCTCGTTTTCGAGCAGGTAGCGGTCATTGGGCAGGAAAGTGATGCCGTTGTCCATTTTCAGTGTGCCCTCACCCTCGAACTGGAAATACCGGATGGTATAGAGGGTATTGGCGAAATCGCCCGTTTTCTTCAGCTCACAGCGGATTTCCACCGTCTGCCCCTTTGTGACCTTGTTCGGCACGGGCATGGTTTCCACCGTGAAGGGATAGGATTGCTGGATGTCCATATCGTCGTCGCACGATACGAATGTGAATGACACTGCGGCGAACAGGCAGAGTGCCAACGCCTTGAAGATTGATGTTCTCTTGTTCTTGTTGTTCAGTATGTTCATTATTCTTTGATTTTTAGATTGTTGTTCTTTTGTTGTTTTCTTGATACTTGTTGCAGGTACTCGTTCAAGTCCTTGCAGCCTTGATAGATGCCGGAACGGTCTGTCACCTTTCCTCCGTAGCGTGTCCGCAGGGCTTCCATTGCCCTGCGTCCGGCTTCGTCTCGGTCGAGGTAACAGTCGATGCGCTCGTACCCGTCCAGATGTTTCAAAGCCTTTTCCACGTTGGCGACGGAGTTCAGCACAAGGCAGTCACCCGTTGCCAAACCGAGCGTGACGGCGGACAGGAAGTCCATAAAGCCCTCGAACACGCTGCACACGTCCGCCGGGATGTCCCCCGCCTTGACCAGCGACACGTCCTTTGGTGGTACGCAACCCTTGAAACGGCGGCTTCGGGTTTCATAGCCGCCCGACACGTTCGGAAAGCCGACGGCAAAGTACCGCTTACCACGCACGCCGTAGTTCAGGCGGCAGCAGTGGCGGGATGCAACGGCATAAGGGATGCCTCTTTCCTTCAAATACTCCGTCAGCGGAGAGCGGAGCAGCGGGACGGCTTCCACTCCCTCAAAGGCAGGTTCGGACGGTTCCGGCAGGTACAACGGCTTTTCTGCTGCGGCAAGCGGCATACGGGCGGTTTCCGCTATGAATCTCGCCTGCGCCATGAAATCCCCGCTTCGGGTAAACTCCCCGACAAGCGTGAAGATGTCGCCGCCCTTGCCCAAGCCGAAGTCGTACCAGAGCTGTTTCGCCACGTTCACACGGAAGGAGGGCGTGCGTTCACTGCGGTATGGCGCACGATACCACAGCTCGTTTCCGCTCCTTCGGACAGGCTCATGTCCCAGCCGTGCGAGAAAGTCCGCAATGGGTATCTGCCTCATATTCTCAATGTCCGTCCGTTCCATGCGACGTGTCAGTTGATGATTATCTTGACGCCCGCCCCGAACTGCGTATGGAACTTCCGTGTGTCGCCACCCCACAGCAGGCGCTCCCGGAGGTTGGCGAGCAGGGCGATACGGTCAGCCACGTAAAACTCCACATCGAGCGTCAGCGCACCGCCGTAGATGAAGGCGTCCCGGTCATGGAGCGTGGAGCCGTCATGCAGCACTTTCTCGCCCCAATTCACCGACTCATATCCGGCGAGAGCCGAAGCCCCCGCATAGACGAACACTATTTTACGGGCGTCGGAGAGTATCTTGAAATAATAACCGCCCTCCGCCGTGAACTGCGCCACAGGTATGGCGGTATCCTTGTACGGGTTGTTCTTCAAGAGGTATTCGCCACCGAACACCCACTTGTTACCGTTCTTCGTGTAGGTGGAGAGAGCCGCCCCGAAACTGTAACCGCCATTGTTGCCACTTAAACGCATACCGTCCACAAGGTTAGCTCTCAATTCGATGCCCTGCATCTTCGGCAGGCACCGCTGGGCGTGCGCCTGCCCCGTGAAGAGGGCAAGCGACGCGATGATGATTGCGATGTGCTTTCTCATGGTCAGCGCACTTGAAGTTCGTTGATGGTACCCGCACGTACCAAGTCCTCGTTCTCAATCACGAAGGACTGATGACGGCCTCCGTTCTTCTCGTTCAGCTCCACCACGAGGCACTTGCCGTCGGGGATGGTGAACTTCGCCATCGTGAATACCGTGCGCTCGCTCTTTCTGCCCGGCACACAGGTGGCATAGTTCTGCGCACGGAGCGGCAGGATGATCTGCTCCTGCACGGCGGTACGCTTCGCCACCTTCTTGTCCACGATTTTCCACGTGATATAGTCCACATCGAAAGGCACGTTGCTTTGGTTCCTGATTTCCGTGTGGAAATAGAGAAGTCCGTTGTGCGTGTAGATGCCTTTCAGAAGGTACTGGATGCCGAAACGCTTGCAGCCGATGTGTTTCACCTCACGCTTGTTCTGCTTGTAAATGGACTTCATGATAAGGCGCACCAGCATGGGACTTTCGCTACCCAGCTCTTTCAGATAGATTTCCTGCGCGTTGTTCGGACGGTTCACCGCCTCGCCGTCATGGATGAAGTCGCACATCTCCACGTTGAGCAGCAGCGGTTCGGCGGCGTACTTCACGTTGAAGGTGTAGAAACTCCCGTCCTCCGTTATCACGGACATATTGGTTTCGTTCGGGAAGTTCCTCACGGTCGCTTTCACGCGGATGACGTTCTCCGCTCCGTCGGCTTTACCCGCAATCAGGTCGGGCGAGCCTAAATCGACGTAGCGCACCTCCGAGGGGAAAATGACGTGGACGGTCTTGTCGTAGGTCACTTCCAAGCCGTGCGGGGGAACCATGCGGTCGAAGGTCAGCTTCTTTGTCAGCCCGTGATACAGATCGCCGTCCGCCTCCTTCTGCGGATAGACCTCCTTTGTCAAGGTCGGTTGTTCACTTCCGTTGTCCGTTACAACGGTTACGTTCTCCTGCGCGTTGGCAGTTACGATGCCCATAGCGAGGGCAAACATGATGATTACTTTTTTCATTCTACTTTGGATTTTAGTGGTAAATAAAAATTTGGTTGTTGTTTTTTTAGTCGTTGATTGTTATTGTTTTCAATCTCTGTCCTGATATAGCATGACCTTGTATCCGGATTTCAGATGCACCTTGACGGTACGCATCTTCTTGGCGATATACTGGCTCGTGCCTTGTATCAGCCCCTTGCCCAAGTCGGAGGCGAGCTGCGCCCCTGCGTTGGTGGAGATATTAATGCTGCTGCCCAGCGAGCCGCCCATGTTGGCGGCAACCTCCCTGACGGCGTTCATCTCCATCGAGTTTGGAATGAAGATGCCGGGCTGTCCGTCCGTGTCATACACCGCCAGTTCTACCGGTATAATCGTACCTGCGTACTCCAGCGAAGTAATTTCAATATCGAGTCGTTCGCCCTGAATCTTTGCCGTGCCTACCACCACTGCATTGCGGGGTATGATTTTGTCCGCCACTGCCATCGGCTCCAGCAGCCGTAATCTTACCGCCTGCCCGTCAGTCACACTCTGCGCCCCATAGACACACGCCGATATGGTGTTCCTGTCCGATACAGTCGTGACACCCACCGCCGTATTGAAACTGCGGTTGCGCTCCTGCGAGAAGGAGGCGACAAACTCAGCGTTGCTCATCGGCTGTGAGAGCGAAGATACCACCTGATGCGTTACCTGCCTGACAGGTGCAGCCGTGTTCTTTCCGGCTTTCTGCACATGGTAAGGTTCTGCCGCCTGTCCGACAGGTGGCTGTGTACCGTTCTGACCGCCCATGTACTTCGCCGCCAGCTCGTAGGACTTTTCCATGAGTGCCACTTGATCATCCATAGAGGATGCCTTGCCTTTCTCGGTTTCCAGTTCCGATTCCAGCGAGGCGATACGCTCCAACAGTTCGTCCATTTCCGCGTTGTCGTTCTTCGACTGCTCATAGAAGTTGCCGAGCGTGGTATTGAGGTCGCGGTAGGCAGCTGCGGAGGATTGGATGGTTTTCGGAGCGGATGATTTTGCTGTTGCATCTTCCGCATTTCCGGGATTAGCAAGGTCGAAGTCCCTGCCGCCGTCCGTTTCCGCCACCTCGCGGTCGAACATATCGCCCAGTTCCTGCATGGCGCGGCTGCGGTTCTCCTGCCGTTCCTCCATTGCTCCCTGTTCGTAGGCTTTCGCCTTGTCGCCGATGATCTGGCGGTTCGCCTTGTCAGCGTCGGGCATTTCGATGTTGTAACCACCCGTTCCCGGTTGCTGCTCCTTGTCGGAAGACGGGGCGAATATCAGCCACATAGCACCGATGAATACCAGCACTATAGCGGGCAGCACTATCATTTTCTGACGTTTCAGCCTTTGGGCTTCGGTCAGCGGCTTGCGCTCCTTCTTCGGTTTCCCGTTGTCGGGAGCCGCCTTGTTCTCGTTTTTAGGTTCATTCTTCGTCTGTTCCATATAAATAAGGTATTACATTATGATTGTTGTCCGGCTTTATGGACAGTTCCACCTGTCCGGCATGGTCTGTTACCATCCGGCTGCCGTCATTCCTGCCGATTTCATAGACGGCTTTGCCGAAGGTGTAGAGGGCAAGCACCGCAAAGGCGGCGAGCATCGCCAGCACGATGCGCCTGCGTGTCTTCGGGGGCAAACCGTCCAGATAGCCTTTGAGCCTTGCCACCAGCATTTTCTTTTTGTCGTGGAGCTTCCAGTACGCACGCCAAAATGATTTTTTGATTTTCTTCATGTCCGTTTACCTTTTGATGGTTTGTAAATCCTTGTTCTCGATGATGGTGAATCCCTCGATGGTGAAACCGTTGGGATTGTCGTCCGAACGGGACGAGTTCAAGAGGCGGCACGTAGTCACGAGGCTGCGCTCGGTGACGTTGCTCTGCCGGATGATCTTCTGCGTGGCGTAGGTCACGGCACGGTAGGGATAGCCGTTGAAATCGCACACCACGCTGTCCACCTTCAACACCTGATTGATGTTCCCGGCGATGATGCGGTTGTAGTACCCCTTCTCGGCAAAGTCCGAATAGTAGTTGTACACGCTTTTGTCCGCTAATAGCAGGGCGCGTTTCACGTTATGCTCTATCGCGCTCTTTTCGGGTGAGAGCGTGAAGAACAGCTCGTGGAAACGGCGCACGTGTTCCCTCGCTTCTGCCGGACGGTTCTGCGACAAGTCTTGCGAGAGAGCCAGCATCAGCGACTTGCCGTTGTCCAGCACGTAAATCTTTTCCCGTTGCCGCTCCGCGAAGCGGTAGGAACTCCACACGCTCCATACCGTTATTACGGCACACAACGAGAGGAAGACGATACCGAACAGGCGTATCTGCCTGAACGATGATTCGATGTTTTTAAGTGACTTAAATTCCATTGTTGTTTATTCGTTTTTAATTGTCAGTTGATTATTTCAGCAGCTTCCCGACACGTCCGACCACGTTTCCTGCGGCTGCGCCCGCCACGCTGCCCGCCATACTTCCGGCTCGTCCTGCCGTCTGGTTCACGTTGCGACCGTAGCTTCCCATGCCTCCGGCTTGGATAATCCAGCCTGCTACCGTGGGGATGGTGAAGTAACCAATGATGCCGATTATCATGAAGACGATGTACACCCCGTCGCTCGAATCCAGCGAGAAGTTCGGGTCAGCCTGCATCCGTTCGATGTCGCTTTGCAGCATCAGCACTTGTATCTTCGCCAGTATGGTGCTGAACATATCCGACACGGGCAGCCACAGATAGACCTGTATGTAGCGGCATATCCACTGTGTAAGCGTGCTTTGGAAGCCGTCCCACACCGATATGGCGAAGGCTATCGGACCGAGTATCGCCAGCACCACGAGGAAGAACGTGCGGATGGTGTCTATCACGAGGGCGGCGGCTTGGAACATCAGTTCCAGTATCTCGCGGAAGAAGTCGCGGATGCCCTTCTTCATGTTGTACATCCCGCGCTCGATGTACATCCCCGCCATCGTCACCATGTCGCCGGGCGACCAGCCCAGTTCTTCCAGTTGTTTGTCAAACTCCTCATTTGACACGAGGTAGGCGGTTTCGGGATTGCGCATCATCGCTTCGTACTCCAGTTTGTCCTTCTGCTCACGGTATCGGTTCATGTCCAGCGTTTCCGCCTCCAGCATCTTTGCCGTACCCTGCACGACGGGCGACATGATGCTGTTTATCGTACCCAGTACCACCGTCGGAAAGAACATGATGCACAGACCGATAGCGAACGGGCGGAGCATAGGGAACACGTCTATCGGTTCGGCTCTCGCCAGCGACTGCCATACCCGGTAGGCCACATAAAAGAGTGCGCCCAGCCCGGCGATGCCTTTCGCCACGCCCGCCATGTCCCCGCATAGCGGCATCATCTGTTCGTAGAGCGAGCGCAGAATTTGGTGAAGGTTGTCGAAATTCATAGGCTACCAATATCTTTCGTTCATGTTCCCGTACAGCCCCATGATGCGGTCAAGGTCGTTTTTCTTCTTCGCACGCAGGTAACTCACGCTAATGTTCTTGTTGGTGTAGTAGCTCACGAGGTTGCGGTAACGCTTCATTTTGGAGTAGCAGCGTTCCACCACGTCCATGCGCTCCTTGTCCGTCATGGAGAGCGTGGTGATATTCACCACATTCTTCAGTTCCGTCAGCACATCGTTGGATTCCTCCAATAACTTGGTGTAGCCAAAGGCGATGGCTCCCAGTTCCTCCACCGTGAAGTTGTCGTCACGCATCATCTTCTGGAAACTGGTCACATAGGTGTCGGTGATGTCACCCACCATCAGGATGGTCTGCTGCACCTTCCGGGCGTCCTTTACCAGATTGTTCACGGATTTGAGTGCGTCGTAATACTTCTTGCCCTGTTCGTAAATCTTCACGGTCTCTTGAAAATTTTTTATCATATTCTGGGCGGTCGTGGAAGTGTGTACCACGTTCTTCGAGGTGTTCACGATGCTCTGCGCGATGTTGGACGGGTCTATCACCGCCCACTGTGCGCTTGCCCTGCCGACTGCAAACAGGCACAGGCAGATAATAAGTGTTATTCTTGTTCTCATGTTACTTTGGATTTTAGTGGATTTCATTATTTATTGCTCGCCTATCGGATGGTCCGGTTTCGGGTTCACACGCACGTAGTCCCCGTTCGGCGAGAAGGTCAGGATGTCCGTCGCCTCGTTGTAGGACACGTCGATGCGGAATCCGGTGTTCATGAACAGATTGCCGTTCTCCTCCTGCAAGAGATAGGTTTCCGGCTTCAGCTTGCGGCGGATGCCGCTCCGCTTGAATACCGTCACCTTATAGGCTTCGCCTTCCTTGTAGATAAGCACGTCGGGCTTGCCCTCCACACTCTCCCAGTTTCCGCAAAGCAGGTCGCGTCGGTTGTCCGTTATGTCGCAGGATTGCAGCACCATGACCGCCAGCCCGATTAAACACTTGCTGACTTGCAGCATTTTCGTTCTTGATATACTCATACGCATTTTCTTTTTTAGTTGATGAATCTGTTTCTATTTATTCCTTTTTTCTCCGCCTTTCGGCAAGCTGCCGGATGACGGCTTCAATGTCGCCGCCCAACTGTTCCGCCAGACGGTAAACCTCTACTTTTTCCGTTTCTTCGGTGGTGTACGCCAGATACTCTTCAGCACTAACTTCGGTGGCATAGACTGCCGACTGCGTGCCGCCCAGTCCTATCCACACTTCCTTGTAGAGCCTTGACGGGTTGTTCGCCATGTTGATGGAGAGTATCTGCGACTTCTCTTTCTCCGTCAGACCCAACAGGGACTGTATGGCATCAAACTTGTTCATGTACTTCCGCTGGTCAAGGAGTATCTTGCAGTCGGAGTTGTTGATGATGCTCTCCTTGACGACGGGCGAGGAAATGATGTCGTCCACCTCCTGCGTCACCACGATTGCCTCCCCGTAATACTTGCGCACGGTCTTGTACATATAGCGCAGGTACTCAGCCATGTTCGCCGAAGATAGAGCCTTCCAAGCCTCTTCCACTATCAACTGTTTCCTTACGCCTTTCAATCGGCGCATCTTGTTGATGAAGGCTTCCATGATGATGATGGTCACCACAGGGAAAAGCTCGCGATTTTCCTTTATACTGTCAATCTCGAAGACGATGAACCGCTTGCCGAGCAGGTCGATGTTCTCCGTGGAGTTGAGCAGGAAGTCGTAGCGTCCGTCCCGGTAATACTGCCGCATGGTGGTGAGCATATTGTCGATGTTGAAGTCGGACTTCTCCACCTTTATCTCACGTTCCGCCAGTTCGCGGCGGTAGTCGTCGCGCATATACTCGTAGAAGGTGTTGAACGAGGGGACGATGCTTCGGTCAGCCCTGATACGCTCGATATAGGCGTTCACCGCACTGCCCAGTTCGCCGCTCTCCGTCTTCGTCACTTTGTCGTCCTCCGACTTCCAGAGCGTCAGCAGCAATGTCTTGATGCTGTCCTTTTTCTCCACGTCGAACACGTAATCATCGGTGTAGAACGGGTTGAACGAAATCGGTTTCTCCTCCGTGTAGGTGAAGTACACGCCGTCCGCCCCGTTTGTCTTGCACCGGATCATCTCGCACAAGCCCTGATAGGAGTTTCCCGTGTCCACCAGCACCACGTGCGTACCCTGCTCGTAGTATTGCCTCACGAGGTGGTTCATAAAAAAGGATTTGCCGCTGCCCGAAGGACCCAACACGAACTTGTTGCGGTTGGTCGTGATACCCCGCTTCATCGGCAGGTCGCTGATGTCGAGGTGCAACGGTTTTCCCGTAAGCCTGTCCACCATCTTGATGCCGAAGGGCGAGAGCGAACTGCGGTAGTTGGTTTCCTCCGTGAAGAGGCACACCGCCTGCTCGATGAATGTATGGAAACTCTCTTCCGCCGGGAAGTCCGCCGCGTTGCCGGGCATCGCCGCCCAGTAGAGTGTCGGGCAGTCGATGGTATTGTGGTGCGGCACGCACTCCATGCTTGCCAGCTGGCTGCCCACATCGTTCTTGATATGCTTCAGTTCCTCCGCGTCATCGCTCCACGCCATGACGTTGAAGTGCGCCCGTACCGAGGTCAGCCCGTAGGAATGGGCTTCGTTCAGGTACTGGTCTATCCACTCGCGGTTGATGCTGTTGCTCCGGCTGTATCGGGATAGCGACTGCATATTCCTTGCGGACTTCTCGAACTTCTGCAAATTTTCCTCGCTGTTGTCGATAATCACATACTGGTTATAGATGTGGTTGCAGGAAAGCAGCAGCCCCACGGGGGAGGCGAAGGAGAGGCGACAGTCCGAGCGGTCGGTGGAGAGTTTCTCGTAGCGGATGTCGGTAGCCACCTTTCCTGGCATATCCTCCGCGTCGGAGAGGGTGTGCAGGCACAGGCGGTTGTCACCGATACGCATTTCTTTTGCCGAGAGGTCGATGTCCTGCAAGGTCGTGTCGCCTTCGGGCATGAGCGAGAAGTAACGCTCTATCAGCCCGGCGGACTTCTCCGTCCCGACAATCTCGTCGGTGGAGAGGCGGCGCAGCCTCACAAAGCCGCTGTCGTTCATGATGCGCTCGAACTGTTCGGCGGCCTCCATGAACTTCCCGGCGGTTTCCTTGTCCAGCTCCTTCGGGATGATATGTCCCCGGCACAGCGTACTGAAGTTGCTCTGCATACGGTTACGTTCTTTCGTCGTCTTGGTCAAGTAGAGATAGCAGGAGTGTTTCAGGTACGGACGCTCGTTGAAGTGGCGTTCAAAGGAACGGCTCAAGAAACTCATGTCGTCCTTCTGTAACTCCGGCATATATTTCTCCTTGATGAACCAATCCTGCTTATGCACGACGCAGAAGTACGGTAGCACCTTGATAGCCTTGCACCAGCAGCCGTGTATCGCCTCGTACTCTGCGCCCGTCACGGTGTAAAGCTCCGGCAGTTCCACCTCAAAAGCCACCGTGATGTCGGCGTCTTTGGAGATGATGCAGCCATGCTCCACCGCCAGCAGGGGGAACTTGTTTTCCAGTGTTGTCATTTTGGATGTATTTCTCATGTCGTTTCTTCCTTTCGTTGCCGTTTGAGTAATCGGGTGATCCGCCGTCGGTTGATAAGGTATCGGGGATGGCTCCTTGCCGCTCCCAATTTCATCAGCCCGTGTTCGCCGTACCGGGCGTTCAGCGCGAAGGTCTGCCATACGAGGACGGAAGACGATGCCGCGCCGAAGCCGATACATATCCACTGGTCGATGCCGACCATATAGAGGATGACGAACAGGACGAAGAGAGCCAGCAGACCTCCGCAGAAGATGAAGAGGTACTGAGCCTTCAAACCCTTGAACTCGACCGGACGGCCGATACCCTTGTTTATCGGGTATTCAGCCATACATTGTTTATTAAAGGAAGAATGAGCGCAGGATAGTGGCGGCGACAATCAAGAAGATACAAGCCCCGAACCACGAGGCGGCGGTCTTCGAGGTGTCCGGGTCTCCGGACGAGAATTTTCCGTACACTTTCACGCCACCGATAAGCCCGACTACCGCGCCGATGGCGTAGATTAATTTCGTGCCGGGGTCGAAATACGAACTCACCATAGAGGTGGCTTCGTTGATGCCAGCCAGACCGTTTCCCTGTGCGAAAGCGGAGGCGGTTGCGGCAATCATAAGTGCCGCAGCGATGATTAACTTTTGTCTGATGTTCTTGTTCATAAACTGTTCTTTTTTGTGCCGTCCAAAGGGTGGATAGTCCTTTTTCGGGCGGTTGATACTTGATTACTTTACTTTGGTTTTAGTGGTTGCCCGTTTGTTTCTACGGACTTGGGGCTGTCCGTTGCGGGTTGGCTGTACCTTGTACCGCCGTGCGCGTGGGTGTCGTCTTTTTACGTTTTCATTTCCATTCTTTTTTAGTTGTTATACATAGTTTCGGAAGTCGAACTCCTCGATGTTGTCGGGAATCACGAACACCTTTTCCTTTTGTTGTGTCACGGTCATGTTCACCGTGTCCACGAAAACTGCCATCGCCTTTGCAAGCCTCTCGCTCATTGTATCATCGGTCAGGCGTTCCGTTATTCTTGTGAAAAGCTCTGTCCCGTCCAGTTCCGTCATGACCTTTCCGGCGTGTCGCATTTCCTCATCGGATGGTGATTCCTTCCGTATGGTGCGTACTGCCATGTCAATATCCTCGAAGCTGCTTCCCGAAGCCTGCTTTTTGTCTGGTTCTTCATCCTCCGGTTCATCTTCTCCGTACTCCAGTTCCGAGGGCGGGATGCTCGTAAAGGTTTCATCGAGTTTGTCCTCCGGTACTTGTGTCGGGCGTGAGACGGTTTCCGTGTTTCCGTCGTCAAAAGTAGCCTCTTCCTCCGACAGCTCAATGCCTTTTTCCGAAGTGGCGGCTTCTTGCGCCAGTATGGCAGCGGTTGTCCGGGTCGATGCCATCTTGAAACGGCTCTTGCCAATGATGTCCGAGGTGTCTGCGTGAGGTATTTCCTTATCCTTTCCTTGCTCTGCCACTGTACTGTCCAATGATCGCCACAACCCGGCAATATATCTGAAGAAACGGATGAGCTTCGTGTCCATGATGCGGTCATAAAACAGCAGGAACAGGAACCACACGTTGCAAGCAACCGATACGATTAAAAACGCCTTTGTCATAATCTTACTTTTTGGGCGTTTTCAATCTGTTCCATGTACTGCTGCCCGTATTGCCGGAAATGGTCGCGGAGGATGTTGTCCACGAACTTGCCGATGCTCAAACCGTTTCCCATCCGACTGGCAACGATAGCGACTTTCTCATGAATTTCTCGGCTGATGTATATACATTGCCGCGTTTTGATTTCCGATGCTTCCAAGAAAACAGAGAGCGGCTTGCCCCTGCCTTCATCCTTGCGGAAGTCGCTGCCGGTCTTTTCCTGACCGTATCCGTTTGCACACTTTGCTGCATTGGCAGCGGTTCTTTCACTCTTTCCTGTTTGCAGGCACTCAGCCTGACGGTTCTTCTTTGTTCTTTTCATACTTCTTTGTTGTTTTTGGGGTATTTATAAATTATAGGATTCCATGTGCCGTTTGAACGATTCGGCTATCTCGTCTTGGAACAGCGTGAAATGGTGTGTCAGCACGTTGTCAAGAAAAGCCGCGATAGTCACCTCGTTGCCACCGATTACATGAAGCATCTTCTGTATGCGGTCGTGGTACTCCTTGCGGATATAGACCTGCTTGCCGAGTCTTGCCGTGACGTTGGACCCGCATATGAATACGGTGTCATAATCCAATTTTTCCGGCTTGCTGTTCCTGCGCCTGCGTTCCGGCTCCTCTTTGGAGTGCGAGGCAGGTGGAGAAACGGCTTCCTGTATCGCTTCTTTCGGAGGTGGAGAAGTAGCGTTTCCGTCCGTGCTTCTCGCTTCCGGCGGAATGCTTGTATCGTCCAGTCGAAACGAGTTGATTACGGCTTCGCTGTCGATGTCCTCGATTCTTGTTTTCTTTGCCATGCCATTCAGTTTTTGATGATGCCGAGAATCTCATCGACGAGTTTGTCGAGGTTGCTGCCGCGTACCAGTATTTTGTCCGCCGGAAACGCCGTGGAGCGGAATACTGCCTTGCGTTCTGCCGCCGTCTCCTTGCGGAAACGCTTGCTGTCCGGCAGATGTGTTTCCAGAATGGACAGGGCGAACTCGGCACAGACCTTGTCGTATGCTTTGTAAAGTTCCGTCTTTTCGCGCCCGTCCACCATGTTCCACACGAGGTAAATCCCTTTGATACCGGACTTGCCCGTGCTTATCATCTGTTCGTTGATAACGGTGGCGAACTTAATGGAACTCTCCATCACCACACGGTCGGCGATGATGGGCGTGAAGATGTAGTCCATTTTGGAAATGGTCTGCACCACATCGGCATTGTTGATGGTTCCCGGCAAGTCGAAGAACACGAAATCAAGGTCGGGCTGCGCTGCCACCAGATTTTCGGCAGTCTTTACCGCATCTTCCGCACGGCTGCATCTGATGGTGTACGGGTTCTTCTTCAGCCGTTTGAGCTGCTCATACGCCATCACCTTGTAATGCCCGTCCTCCATGACAGCTTTCATGTCGCGCTTGCGCATGTCATGGATACTGTACTGTGGAAAATCGCAGTCCACCACGGCTACGTTGTAGCCTTTCACATAGTGCAGGTAGCTTGCTACAAGCACCGTCAGGGTTGTCTTACCCGCTCCACCTTTCTGCGTGGAGATTGCCACATAAGTTGCTTCTTTCATTTGTTTGATAATTTATTTGGTTATACATCTGTCCGGTGGCGGTAGCGTATTGCCATTAGTACGTACGCACGCGCTCCCATTCATTTATTTATTCACTCCTTAATCCGGCTGTGCCTATGGGTAATCATCGGTTTGTCCAACCGCCCATGCTTTTATCCGTCCGCATGGACGTGTGCTTGGAAAACTGTCTGAATACATACACCTGTTTTCAACCGTTTGGATTGATGCCCGGATTGGTGTCCGAGCATCCGGCGGAAGGAGTGTATTTTCAGTCCCACATCCGAATCACGCTGCAAATAAACAAGGATATTTTGGAACTTGTATTACTTCTCCGGCAAGTGGCAGCACGTTGCGTCGGTTGGCACTGATTGTCCGGGTCAAGCCCCTGTCCGATACCGCTTTAAGGGCGTAACTTTGCACCCGAACGGCAGGGTTCGCCGCAGGTGGCGCAGCCCGGAGTTTGAAAGGCATTCCCCCAATCCGTCCCCGACGGATTTTTATGTTCACCTGAACATAGCAAGGTATGTTTTCAGCCGCTCAAAATATTTTGAGCATCCCGGAAAACGCCTTGCCCTTGCAGGGGGCGGGCTTACCCTCCGAAGTCGGGAAGCCTCTCAAACCTACGGTGTCTGTGCCATGAAGCGGCGGCTTATGCCGTCAAACCGCTAAATCCAAAGTAATATGAGTGAAAAAAAAAGAAACAAAGGCGGGAGAAATCCCAAACTCGATCCGGCGGTGTTCAGATACACCGTCCGTTTCAGCGAGGAGGAACACAACCGTTTCCTCTCCATGTTCGAGAAGTCGGGCGTTTACGCCAAGTCGGTTTTCCTGAAGGCGCACTTCTTCGGGCAACCGTTCAAGGTACTGAAAGTGGATAAAACGCTGGTGGATTACTACACCAAGCTATCTGATTTTCATGCGCAATTCCGCGCAATAGGCACGAACTACAACCAAGTCGTGAAGGAACTGAGGCTGCATTTTTCCGAGAAAAAGGCGATGGCGTTGCTCTACAAACTGGAGCAACAGACCGTCGAACTCGTGAAACTGAGCCGCCAGATTGTGGAACTGTCTAAAGAGATGCAGGAAAAATGGTCGCAAAAATCAGCGTAGGAAACTCGTTGTACGGCGCACTTGCCTACAACGGGGAGAAGATCAACAAGGAGGAAGGGCGGCTGCTGACGACCAACCGCATCTACAATGACGGTACGGGAACGGTGGACATCCGCCGGGCGATGGAGGACTTCCTCGCCCTGATGCCCGTGCGGTCGAAGGTGGAGAAGCCGGTGGTGCATATCTCGCTCAACCCGCATCCCGACGATATGCTGACCGACACCGAGCTTCAGGACATCGCGCGGGAGTATCTGGAGAAGATGGGCTTCGGCAACCAGCCCTATATGGTGTACAAGCATGAGGACATAGACCGCCACCACCTGCATATCGTGACGGTGCGGGTGGACGGGGACGGCAGGAGCATAGACACCCGAAACAACTTTTACCGTAGCAAGCAGATAACCCGCGAGCTGGAACGGAAATACGGGCTGCATGACGCGGAACGGAAAAGCCGCCGTACCGATATGCCGCTGCATAAAGTGGATGTTTTGGCGGGCGATGTGAAGAAACAGGCGGGGAATGTGGTAAAGGAACTTAACCGCCGTTACCGTTTCCAGACGATGGGCGAATACCGCGCCCTCCTTTCCTTATATAATATAACGGTGGAGGAAGCGCGGGGCAACGTGCGCGGACGGGAATATAATGGGCTGGTCTATTCCGTTACGGACGACAGTGGCAACAAGGTCGGCAATCCTTTCAAGTCCTCGCTCTTCGGGAAGTCCGTCGGCTATGATGCCGTACAGAGAAAGTTCGCCCGTTCAAAAACGGAAATCAAGGACAGAAAACTCGCCGACATGACGAAGCGCACCGTCCTTTCCGTACTGCAAGGCACGTATGACAAGGAGAGGTTCATTGCCACACTCAAGGAGAAAGGTATTGACACCGTGCTGCGCTATACGGAGGAAGGACGCATCTACGGGGCCACGTTCATCGACCACCGAACAGGATGCGTGTTGAACGGCTCACGCATGGGCAGGGAACTGTCCGCCAACGCCTTGCAGGAACACTTCACGCTGCCATACGCCGGACAGCCGCCGGTTCCGCTTTTCATTACCACGGAGGGTCAGGAGGAAACGCAAGCTCCGTCCACTCCCGAATACGGAAGGGACTTGGACGGCATGGGCTTGTTCTCTCCCGAAGGTCCGGCAGTGGACGCCGAGGAGGAAGCCTTCATCCGGGCGATGCAGCGCAAGAAGAAAAAGAAGAAGCGCAAGGGCTTGGGAATGTAATCGAAAATATCAACAATCAAAAAAATCAAGGTATGTCACAACAAGAAGACGATTTGAGGGCATTGGCGAAAATCATGGATTTTCTGCGTGCCGTGAGTATTATTTTAGTGGTCATGAACGTGTACTGGTTCTGTTATGAAGCCATACGGCTCTGGGGTGTGGACATCGGTGTGGTGGACAGGATACTGATGAACTTCAACCGCACGGCGGGGCTGTTCCGTTCCATCCTCTACACGAAACTATTTGCCGTCCTCCTGCTTGCCCTGTCCTGTCTGGGGACAAAGGGCGTGAAGGGCGAGAAAATCACGTGGGGGAAAATCTGGGCGATCCTTGCCGTGGGCTTCGTGCTGTTCTTCCTCAACTGGTGGATACTGGCCCTGCCATTGCCGGTGGAGGCGGTGACGGGACTGTATATCCTGGCCGTTGGCGCGGGCTATGTATTCCTGCTGATGGGCGGTCTGTGGTTGAGCCGCCTGTTGAAGCACAACCTCATGGATGATGTGTTCAACAACGAGAACGAGAGCTTCATGCAGGAAACACGGCTTATCGAAAGCGAGTATTCGGTCAATCTGCCGACACGGTTCTACTACAAAAAGCGTTGGAACAACGGCTGGATCAATGTGGTGAATCCTTTTCGTGCCTCCATCGTGTTGGGTACGCCGGGTAGTGGAAAGTCATACGCGGTGGTAAACAGTTTCATCAAGCAGCAGATTGAAAAGGGCTTTTCGATGTATGTATATGACTTCAAATTCAGCGACTTATCTACAATCGCCTACAACCATCTGCTGAACCACCCGGAGGGTTACAAGGTGAAGCCGAAGTTTTATGTGATAAACTTCGACGACCCGCGACGCTCGCACCGCTGTAATCCCATCCACCCGGATTTCATGGAGGATATTACGGACGCTTATGAGAGTGCGTACACCATTATGCTCAACTTAAATAAAAGTTGGGTGCAAAAGCAGGGCGACTTTTTCGTAGAATCGCCCATCATCCTTTTCGCGGCTATTATCTGGTATCTCAAAATTTTCCAGAACGGCAAGTATTGTACGTTCCCCCATGCGATTGAGTTCCTGAACCGCCGCTATGAGGATATTTTCCCGATACTGACCTCTTACCCGGAATTGGAAAACTATCTTTCTCCGTTCATGGACGCATGGCTCGGAGGGGCTGCGGAGCAGTTGATGGGGCAGATAGCAAGCGCGAAAATCCCTTTGTCAAGGATGATTTCCCCGCAGCTCTATTGGGTGATGTCGGACAGCGAGTTCACGCTGGACATCAACAACCCCGAAGAACCGAAAATACTCTGTGTGGGCAACAATCCCGACCGTCAGAATATCTACGGGGCCGCTCTCGGTCTGTATAACTCCCGTATCGTGAAACTCATCAACAAGAAAGGGATGCTGAAGTCGTCGGTCATCATCGACGAGCTGCCCACGATTTATTTCAAGGGGTTGGACAACCTTATCGCCACCGCGCGAAGCAACAAGGTTGCCGTGTGTCTGGGCTTTCAGGATTTCAGCCAGTTGGTGCGCGACTACGGTGATAAAGAAGCGAAGGTCGTGATGAACACCGTCGGCAATATCTTTTCCGGTCAGGTGGTGGGTGAAACCGCCAAGACGCTTTCCGAACGCTTCGGTAAGGTGTTGCAGAAACGGCAGTCCATTTCCATCAACCGGCAGGATGTTTCCACCTCCATCAACACGCAGATGGATTCACTCATCCCGCCGAGCAAGATTTCCGGCTTGACGCAGGGTATGTTTGTCGGTTCGGTATCCGACAACTTCAACGAGCGTATCGAGCAGAAGATTTTCCATTGCGAGATTGTCGTGGATGCCGAGAAGGTGAAGCGCGAGGAGAAAGCCTACAAGAAAATCCCCGTCATTACCGACTTTACGGACGGGGACGGCAACGACCGCATGAAGGAAACGGTTCAGGCGAATTACAGGCGCATCAAGGAGGAAGTGAAGCAGATTGTTCAAGAGGAACTGGAACGTATCGCAAATGATGAAAACTTGAAACACCTGTTGCAGCAGAAATAACAGATTCCTTTATATATGAAAAAGGGGATATGTCAAAACACCCAAAATATGAAAATTACCCCTGTCACAGATATCTGTAGCAAGGGTAATTTTGTTAAAAAGAGAGTTTTGACACCCTCTTTTTATTCTCAGATTTGAGATGCTTGTTGATGGTGGTAATGGCAAGCATCAGCAAATAATTTTTCAGTTCTGTATCGTCTTTAAGCAGTATGCTGTATTCTTCGGCAAACATTCTCAACAGTCTGGTTCTGAGTTTCGACATTTCTTCACCGAAAGGTATCTGTCGGTTTTCTTGCCAATACTCAATCACTACGGAAGATACCAGCCACTTGAACTCGGATTTCATCTCTTTGCCGAGTTTCTTGAAGCGGATTTGTTCGCTAATTGGCGGCTCGTTGTATGGCATCATGTCTGCCGGGTCATAAACGGATATACTGCCGATACCATAATCCATGATTATCGGTAAATCAGTTTTTACATCATTCTTATGTTTCTTCTTTTTAGCCATACCCGTTATTGTTGCAGGAAACCTTTACCTTTATCAGTAAGATAGTATTTCTGTTGCGGACTCTTGGAGCCTATGGGATAAAGTGAAAGGACCAAACCGGAATTTATTGCCGGATGGATATAGTTCTTTAAGAAATTCCTTTTATCTTTCATTCCCGTTTTCTCCATGATTTCTTTAGCAGAGAGAGTGTTGTTCCCAATAGCAGACAACAGTTTTCCTAACTGTGGGGTTACTGTGGGGTTACTATAGGGTTGCTGTGGGGTTGCTGTGGGGTCTTGTCCTACTGTAGTTCTTGTATAATGAAACACAATCCATACAGCATTGCCGTCGGTATGAAACTCCGGATCCGGAATACCGACACGGCGACATTCGTTTACCATAAGGGCTATGCCACGTCCCCAACTCTCCAATACTGCACTTTTGTACAGCACATTGGCTACTATCAGATTTTGTGGTTCGGAATTGTGGCCACCCAACAGTTTCTCAATGGTAATATCAGGCGGAAATGTTCCGCTGTTTTCAATCTCCACGCGGTCATCATAGATAGCAATCCCGACTGAACTGCCGGGGCGATGGTAAACACGATGTGCAAAAGCATTTATGCAACATTCTCTCAATGCCTTATATGGCACATTCAGTTCCTCTTCTCTGTACAAACCTTCAATTTTACCGGAAAGGGACAAATGCTTGAAGAAAAATGCCATTGCAGCATCCAGCAAGTTGAATATATTGCCTGTCACACGCTGATTATCTAAAAATTCATCTTTTGTCGTTCCTTTGAACCGGGCTAAACGGAGCAGACATTGGGGATAATGGTAGAAGTTTCGTCCGAATAGGACAACGGAAGCATTGTTCAGCTTTCCATCATTCAACAAGTCAAATTTTTCAAGGATGGTTCGGACATCCTCCTGCATAGAACCTTCCGGCAAACGTCCGCCTCTGATTCCTCCACGTACTGCGCCCAAGATTGCCGTTTCGTCAAGGTCGGATATTTTCAAGCTGGGATTTTGCATGGAATCCCAAGCATAGGTTCCGCCTCGCTGCATAACCAACAGGTTGTATATACCCTGCGGCATGGCAGATGTAACGCTCTCTATCCGTTGATAAGCCCTCCCCTTATAGGTGAACGGGCGCATATATCGTTGTTCTTCCGCTGATAAAGCTATAACACTTTTGTTCGTTCCCGGAATGTCTGTATAGGATATATCAATGGTCGCAAACGGCTCGATTCGTCTGATGGTTTCCGCAATATCGCGCTTCGTCTTGTCGCTCACTTCCTGACCGATAATCTTTCCCTTGTCGGTTACACCGAACAGCACCGTGCCGCCCGTACCGTTCAGGAAGGCACAAAGAGTTTCCATTCCACGCTCCAACTGCCCGGTAGTTTCTTTGAACTCAACTGTCCCGCCTTCGGCTCCGGCAATCAGTCCGTTCAATATTTCGAGGTTATCTATTTTCATCCGTCATTGATTAATACTTGCAAAGTTAATGATTTTAATCGGCTTTCCGGCAGATAATAGAGTGATTGTAAATGAAGAAGGATAAGAAACCGTATAATCCGGCCGCTTATCCTTTGTTTGGCATTCGTTTATCTCCTCATCCGCTCCAATTCATCGTCATGTCGCATCTTCGCGTTCAGTTTGTCCTGCATCTTTTCAAGGAAGTAGGTGCGACTGTCGCTTTTCCTGCGTTTGATGTCCGTATAGAAGCGGTAGCAGTCTTTGGACTCCACACCGAAAAAGGAATAGAGGACAGGGGCAAGCTCTTTCAGCGAAGCCTTGCCGCCATTGATGCAGCCGGTGGCGTAGAGGGCATAGATTAGCTCTACCAACTCGACGGCATTACCGGTCCATTGCAGGGCTGGGACTGTGGCTTTGGTTTCGGATGTGGATGTTAGTGGTGGCACGGAGGTAATTGCAGAAGCGGATACTATCTTCTGCATCTTTCGGATGAAGGATAACGCCTTGCGGATATACACAGTGACGACATTCTCCTCCGATACCGACAAGTTCTGTGGATGGTGCTGTAATTCGATTTCGGCAAAAGCCAACGCCACAATAATATGCTTGGCATCATTGCCGCCGTAGCACAGGTTTATTACTTCCTGCACGAATCCGCCGTATGCCGTTTCCGTGCTACCGTTGTCTTTTCCGTTTATCATGGCGAAAAACTGTGTTTCCGCCAGTATGAGATGGTTCATTATCTTTTCTGTTTTGAGGGTTTACACTTGTTTATCAGTGTGCGCACACTGATATATGGTGCAAATCATAGCCCTAAACACGAGAAAAGATTGTGAGAAAATTGTACTACATTGTTTTTCAGAAAGATAAAATTCAAAAATAATTTTATCCTTGATTGCATCCCTTGTGAAATGTGTTCAGATTCTGAACATGTGTTCACTTTCTGAGCACGGAAATCCCGCCAAGATGTTCATAATCTGAACATTTTATGCCCGTGGCTCTTTATGATAGGTAAGCCGGATTACTCCGTCCCTATAAGTTTTGTTCTCCATAAGCCGCCAGTCATTCATAGGTAGTGCTGACTTGAAAAAATGCGCTCCGTTTCCGTCGATGGTTGGAACAACGTATAGTATGATTTCATCTATCACGTTCATCCGTAACAGTCCGTTGGCATATTCGGTATTCCCGGCAGTTACTTCCAACAAATGGCAAATGCTTCCACCTTCCTCCCTCCATTCTTGAAGCACGGATACCGAATAGTCGGATGTCAGCTTATACAGGGCATTGGCACGTATTTCATCCATACCGTAATCTTCGGTTTGAAGCAACCGCTTCCGGGGATGCAGTTTCATCGGACAGCCATCTATTGAGATAACGGCAAGTAATTGTATTTTCGCCATAACGTATTTTCTTTCCTTTTTGGCGAGGCAAAAAAGTAGCGTGCAATTCACACTACTTTCAAGCGATGGCTCTGGTAAAGCCTTTACGGAGAGTACGTGAATGCACGCTATGCGTAAGCATAGCATAAGCATCACGCAATCGTCTCCGTAGTTTCAATTTACCAGATTTTCGCTCGAAACGCCTTGCGGTCTTATGTCTATATCATCGGCGAAAAGTTACCCGATCGCCTGCTATTTTCTGAAATACAATTGCAAAGTTAATCAATTATTGCCATTTACAGCCATACTCCGGTCAGTTTTCTTCATTCAATCCATACTCTACCAATTTATTATACAGCGTTGTCCTGCCGATACCCAGTATCTTTGCAGCCATTTTCTTGTTACCGGCTGCTTGTTTCAAAGCACGCAGGATACGTCCTCTTTCTTCATCCCCGCTCTTCAATGTAAAACAAGCGGAAGTAGCGGACGGTTCATTGTCAAGTTCCAAATCGGCTTCGGTTATCATATCGCCTTCTGATTGCAGGACTGCCGTCTGTATCTTCTGTTTCAACTCGCGCACGTTGCCCGGCCACGCATGGGCGAGCAGGGCATTACGGGCAGATGCGGCAAACCCTTTTACTTCACGTTCCAACTCACGGTTTGCCATTTCACGGAAGAACTCGGCCAATGGCATGATGTCTTCCGGGCAGTCGCGCAAGGGCGGCATGGTTATCACATACTCCTGCAAGCGATAGAGCAAATCCTGCCGGAACCGCTTTTCCGTTACGGCTTTCTGCAAATCCTCGTTGGTTGCAGCCACTATCCTCACGTTGGCTGTTTTGTCCTCCTTTGCACCGACGGGACGGTAACGGCGTTCCTGTATGGCGCGGAGCAGCATCTGTTGCATCTCCATTGTTAGGTTGCCCACTTCGTCAAGGAACAGCGTGCCGCCATCCGCTTCCAGAAAATACCCCGTCTTGTTTGCTTCGGCACCAGTAAACGCACCCTTGACGTGTCCGAAGAAGGCGGATTGTATCAATGACGGGGACAAGGCTCCGCAGTCCACTGCCACAAAAGGTTTATCGGCAAGTTTGCTTTGTTGGTGTATATGTTGTGCGATATGTTCCTTGCCCGTACCGTTCTCGCCCAGTATCAGCACGCTCATCCGGGTGGTGGCTACAAGGCGCACACGTTTCTTGATTTTCTGATAGGCTTCGCCCTGCCGGACGAATATCGGAATGTTCCATTGTAGTCGCTTTTCATGTTCTTTTTGCAGGGTGCGGATAAGCGGTATCAGTTTATCCTCCAACAACTGTTTCTGTATGTAATCCTTTGAGCCGAGCTTCATACTTTCCACTGCCGTATGCACCTCCCCGTAATTGGTCATAACGATAAACACCTGCTGTTTGTCGTTGGCACGCATCCACCGTAACAACTCTATGCTTTCACCGTCGGGGAGGCGTAGGTCGGCAACGACAATATCATCCACCTCTGACTTTGCCAATAGTTTCTTGGCAGTGGCAAGATTATATGCCGACATAGTATCGAAGCTGTCTTTCTTCAGCAGGTTGCAGACATAATCGTTATAGACGGGGTTGTCCTCAATCACAAATACTTTCATCCGACAACCTCCTTTCCTTTTGCGCAAGTTCTATGATAACTGTTCCCATACGAAGCATGGCATCCACGCATTTCCGCAATTCCATTTCGGAACATTCAGATTCTTGATGCAGCAGTTCATACAGGTTCCACAAGGGTTTGTCAGCACGGATAACAGCCCATGAACTTCGCTGACGGTGCATCCATTCGTCCAATGCCTTGCGGTCATTCCTCTCCATGATTTCCCGGACAGCCTGCATATCCTTTTCTGTTTCGGTTATCAAACGGTCGAGCATCGCCCGTTTGTCACCATATGCAAGCAGAGAGGACAAGTCGGGAAGTTCATCCTTGTCCGTACTTGTCAAAAGGCATTTGTCTGATACAGCAACCAGTTCGGAAATGGAAAATGGCTTGAACAGGCAGGCGGTAAATCCATTTTCCAACAGCTCCTCTTCGCTGCAACTGCCGGAGGCGGTCGCCACGACAATGGGAATCTCTTTCGAGTTGCTGACACTTGACGAGCGTAACAACTCCAACACCTCATAGCCGTTAATCTCCGGCATTTTCATATCGGTTATCATGAGGTCGTATGTGTGCTGCCGCATGGCTTCCATTGCATCGCCAATAGTGGTGAACGTGTCGCAATGCACACCTATACCAGCATACATTTCCTTTGTCATGGATAATACCATCGGATTGTCGTCCAATACGATGACAGAATAAGGTCTTTCTATATGAGCCAGACTTTCTGCGGCTGTCTGTTCTTCAATACCAATATCGGCAGTGTTCATTGGCAACTCCACAGTAAAACGACTGCCTTCTCCTTTTTCGCTTTCCAAGCGTATAGTGCCGCCAAGCATCCCGACTATCTGTTTCACAATGCTTAACCCCAATCCGAAACCGTCTTGCGTGGCGGCGTTGGAAAGCCGCTCGAACGCTCCGAACACTCGCTGTTGTTCTTCCGCACTCATGCCGGTTCCGGTGTCCTCTACTACAAGGGTCAGCCTATTGCCGTCATAGCTTATGACAAGTGAAACGCTTCCGGCATTCGTGAACTTGACGGCATTGCCCAGCAGGTTGTCGCATATCTGTATGATGCGCTCCTTGTCGCCATTCAGGATAATACCCTCCGGGCACTCGATGGTAAGTTTAAGATCTTTTGCTTCTGCTTGTTGCGTAAACTCCGTTTGCAACAGCTCCGCGATGTTTTCCAAACGAAACGGACGGACATTCGCCTGTTCCTTGCCGCTGTCCAAGCGGAAGAAGTCAAGCAGGGAGTTGAGCATGTCGGTCATTCTCTTGGAGGCTTGCAGGATATTGTCCGCATAACCGCTTATCTTTTCTTCTTCGTTGTCCTGCATCAGTTCCGCATATCCATGTATGGCAGTCAGTGGTGTGCGTAGCTCGTGGGTGATGGTGTGCATCGCTTTCTTGCGTGAGGCTATCAACGATTCGTTTTGTTTTACGGACTTTTGCAGTTGCCCGATTAAATCTGTTGTCTTACGTTTGTACTGCTTGATGCGGGTGGCATAGCGGTGAATGATGATGTATGAAATAATGAGCAACAGCAGCATGACACCCGTTATGATACCTACCTGCAAGAACGACTTTTCACGCATAGCGGATATTTCCGCCTCACGTTCCTGCAAGTCAGCCTGCACCTTGTGGTCCATCTGCTGGATAAGGGTTTGCAGTTGGCGGTTCAGTTCCGCATTGCGGCTGGCAAGGCTGTCGGCATATTCCGACAGACGATGGCTTTGGGCACGTTGTTGCGCTATCATATCACGGTTCAGTGTGTAGAGCATCGTGGTGGTCGTCGTCGGAGGTGCTTCCTGTTTCTTGCCGAACAACCCGAGAAAACCTTTCCTCCTCTGTTTCTTCGGCTCTTCCTGCCTGCTCGTTTGCACTATCACCGGCACCTGCTTGGCTATCCGGCGGTTGATGTCCGCCTGTTGTTCCAGAGCCTCCATGATGGCGCACAGCCGCTTTTCCTTGTCCTCCAGCAAGTGGCGCACGCTGTCTATGCGCACCGATTCGTAATGGCTCTTGAAGCGGCAAAGCATACTATCCACCGTCATCCGTTGCCGCCGGTATGCCGCCACATCCTTATCGTCCCATTCCAGCACCGACTCGCCCAAAAGAGACAACTCCACCACACCCACATACGCATCGTGTGTTTCCTTGCGGAAGCGGTTGATTTCACGGTTCTCCCGTTCCAGCAACTCCAAGTCGCGCCATTCTCCGAGCCACGTGCAGATGATGCCGCCCACCAGCAGGACTATCAACAGATAGCCTGCGGCAAGCAGCTTGCGGAAATGCTTGGTAGTGGTAACGAATTGTTCGCTCATTTGCTGTTTGTGTAAATACCGTTATTTAAAATACGCATATAGGTCGTGGAACTTCGCAGGTTCATGGATGAGAATGGCGGCCATGCTGCCTATGACCGCCACCAGAATTATATATCCGAATAGAATTCTACTCCTCAATGAAACAACCATTCTTCCCTTATTTACAATTGTTATAATTATTAAGGCATCTGACCACCGGCGATAGGTGGAATTTCTGTTAGTATGGGATTTCTCGGGATTGAGTTAAAAATTCTTTGGCCACGTATGGCTTGACTTGGAGGAGCGTTTTCATTTACATCAAGCCGATAACATCTATCGTTAAATGTTATAATTCCCCAAATACCAATGGTTCCTGGGATTCTCGCCAATCCTTCAGTAGGTTTAAAAAGAACAACATTATCTATTATTTGATTTTTAACCGCCCGATTCCATGATGTTTTAATACTATTGTTAGGCGTTGGAATATGAGCAACATACCTAATGCCATTGTGCCTAAAACTGGCCATATAACACCCCGAAAAACCTGAACTTAAAGTATCTATGCCATTTGAAGCAACGACTGCTATTCTATCCGCAATATATATGACACAGGCATAGTCTAATCTAAGAAAACGATAGTTACGGGTATATCCTTTTATTTGAAATGTCAAATCACTTTGCGTGACAATCGGAGGGGTCAAACCTACATTATAAATATTTTGATAATGAAACCGTGCAATATTTGTCATTACTGCTTGACTGTTTGGCAATCTTAATGCTTGAATCAAATTCATATATTTACTTACTGTTACTTTCGTTTGTTATAGGCTCGATACATGATGCCATTATATCCATCAGTTTAGACAGACCTTCGGTCTGCGGCTGCTGGCTGGCAGAAACATGTATCTGGTATTTTGCCGTTTGGTTGGTCATGCGGGTGTTCTCGCGGGCGGTTGTGACTTTGCCGCTGATTTCCGCATTTATAAACCAATGTTTTGCAGAAGCTTTTGTCTCTACTTCTGCGTTGGTAGTGCTTTTTACGTTTGATGTATCGGTAACCTCCATCTGGAAATCGACATCCACGCGATCTATGAGCAGGGAAGGAATAGGCACCAATCCTATAAACGGAGCCTTGACACTTTGTGACATTGTTGTCATTTTTCCATCCTGCTGTATCGGTCTTTTAATATCGAATTCCAATACACGAGCTGTTTTACCGTCTTCATCAAAAGCAATTTTCTGGTAGAAATTCCATGCTGTCGCTGCCAATTCCTGTTGAGCTTCGGCTGCTGCAATAAGCGGTGCTGCAATCAGTTCCCGCATGGGAAGCCCCTTAAAATTGTCAGTCACATTCGAATCTCCAAGTACAGGGGATGTACCGTTATTTTTAGTCTCTTCCAATGCAGCGGAAATAATCTCTTTCGCTTGCCCGCTTATATTTTCTGCATATTCTTGTTGCCCTTGGTTCTTTATTTCTTCTGCCATAACATTTGAATTTTGAAATTGTTAGATGTTTTTTACAAAATCGTCAATGATTCGGGAAATACTCTCCGGAGTCTCCTGAACTTTAAAATTGACGCAAACCTCCATGACATCATCTGTATCTGGTTTTATGTTGCTCATCTGCATCTGGAGATTGGCTCTGTGCGGACTGGATAACAGCAAGTTGTTTTCCGGAATCTGTGATTCCACGCTTCCGACCTTCGCCTTGAACTTTATCTGCACATTATCCATTGCAAGATAATGATGGGATATCAAGGCTATAAGTGGAATATCAATAGTCTTGTCTCCAACCATGATTTTTTTTGATTGGAACGTATTTGCGTTATTTGCATTTGTTCCTTCAAAAAGTCTGGTCAGATTTTGTATCTGATGATTCTGTAATGTATCTTGTGCACAGTTTACGGCGTACTGCAAACCATTCATAATATCAGAGAATGAATTGGTTTGAACACTGTCCGGCTCATCGTCATTATTTTTCTTGCCTCTGTGAAAAAGTCCCATGTTTTTAATTTAAATACTTGATTTGTTGTCTTTAATGAGCACCAATCTTGACAATGTCCGGCTTACAGCTTCCATATTTACACTGGAGACTATATTATTATTGACAATGCCTTGATGCCAAAACCAATATGGTGGATTCTCCGTGTGTTCCATCACGTCCTCCTTTCTTTATTGGGGTTATACTTCGGTTCTTTCCGTTGCGGACGGAACTTTTTCCGCCCGACGGCTTACTGCTTCCTCAAGGTAGGCAATGCTCCGGTGAGTTCGTAACGCCACTCTGAACCTGCGTTCTGCAAGGCGGTGTTCATGGCATCGACGGCTTTCTGCCAGGTAACGCTGGTGCCGTCCACCTTCGTAGCTTCGGGGGCGGTGCCTACCTTTTTGTAGCCGATGCCTTGTTCCTGATTGTTCTTCCAATAGCAGGCGGTCACGGTGGTGGAGTTATATCCACAAAAGCCGCCGATATACACATTGACGGTGCTACTACCTGTACTGGTTACGTTGCCCGTGGCATAGCAGGCAAGGATGCGGCTTCCTCCGTTGAATCCCACCGCACCGCCGACATCGATATTATTTTGGGAGGCTATTTCTAAGGTCACGTTGCCCGTGGCATAGCAAGCGGTCATGGTGGCATTCGAATTCGTCTGACCTGCCACGCCGCCGACATCGACCATTCCCTTCACTGTGGCAGATGAACTGCATCCGGTGATGGAACCGCCCCATTGAGCACCCACCACACCGCCGACGTACACCGTGCCGCTGACGCTGCCCGACACCGAGCAGTTTTCAATAGTGCCCCGGCTAAATCCTGCCACGCCGCCAGCCTGGCTCGACCCGTTATTGCTTGTTATCTGTATGCCCTCCATCACCACGTTCTTCACCGTACCGGCATTACCGATATAGCCGAACAGACCCGCATATTTGTCATTTGTCGTAACGGTCAGCCCCGTGATGGTATGGCCGCCGCCGTCAAAGGTGCCCGTGTATGAGTTTTTGAAGCTTGTGCCTATCGGCGTCCAGCCTTTGCCCGTAAGGTCAATGTTTTTGTCGAGGGTAATGTTAATGTCGGTCTTACCTCCGTTCACTAATTCGGCTACATTCATCAGGCCATCGGCGGAGGTCACGGTGTAGCTGCCGTTGCTCTCTATGGTATAGCCCAGGTCTTTTGCCGCAGCGAGGGAGACGGTGTAGGTATATTCACCGCCCGCCTGCCAGTCGGTAGCATTCTTCATCTTATAAACGAAGGTCTTGCCGTTAGTGAAGGTGCTGGTAATGAAGGTCGTGCCAGCTGCCACACTTTGCGGGGCTACAAGAGCGGTGTAGGTGTTGCTGCCCTTGTCATACGGGGTGATTTCGGCTGGGTTGTCGCCTTCGGTGGAGAGCCCCGTCAGCTGCACGGATGCCAGCCCCTCGGTGTAGTCCGTCAGAACGATGGTCACTCGCGCCGTGCGGTGGGTGAAGCGGAGCGTGGGGCTACCGTAGGTCACCGTCTGTCCGTCGGCTACGATGAGGTCGCTGCCCTCAAAGTCCTTCTGGGTACTTTGGTTGGCTTTTACCTTCACAGCAGAAGGGGTTGTCTCGCCAGCGGTGTAGGGCCACCACGCTGTGACGGTGATGTCGTTGTGGTTGGTCCAGTAGTGTGGGTCGGTGGAGGTTAGCGTGGCGCTGGTGGGGTCGGCGGTGGTGGGCGTCACGTCGTATGCCTTCACCGTGCCGTCCATCAGGACTGCCACGATCTGCACACCCTCCCAATTGCCGTCCACCGGGGCACGGGTGCCGGTGGTGGCCGTCGCTGCGGTGGTCAGCCCCGTGGCGGTGAAGACGATGGATGTGCCTTCTGCCCCTTCCGGCAGGAAGCCCGCTTCGTCCTGCGTGCAGGCGGCAATGCCGAGCAGCAGGGCTATGGCTGCAGATGTATGGATGATTGTTCGTTTCATGATGCGTGTTGTTTAGGGTTCGTTATTGTTTCTTTTGCAATACGGGCAGACCGTCGGTGCCGAGTACCCACTGGTAGTCGCCAGCGGTGAGGGCGGTGTTCATGCCGTCGACGGCTGTCTGCCATTTCACTGTCGCGCCGTCCACCTTCGTGGCATCTACCTTTTCTCCATGATCACGGAATACTCCTTGCCCGACATTGCCTCCCCAATAACAGGAAGTTATAATTTTGTAGTTATAACGCACTATAGCTCCGGATTCATACTCTTTCAATGTGCCGTCGAACCAGCAAGCGGTGATTCTGCCATAATTTAAATCGGCTATACCACAAGTTCTACCATATGCAGAAATTTTTCCCGTCACAGAGCAGGCAATGATTTGGCCATTATTTTGCTCCACTATTCCAGCAGCTGATCCACTATTGCCATACAGATTCACATCTATGAGTTGTAAGTTCTTTATCACTCCACGTTCATTTAATAACCCAAAAAGTTCAGTAGTCGCTGCTGAAAAGTTTAATCCCGTAATGCGGTGTCCCTGCCCATTAAAGATGCCGGAGTAACCTGGCCATGTGCCTATCCGTGTCCATTCCCTACCCGTCAGGTCGATGTCGGCGGTGAGGGTGCAATTTATTGATTCATCTTTTTGTACGGCTTTGTTCCATGCCAGCAAGCCGTCGGCGTTATAGACCGTGTAACTGCCGTCGTTCTGTATAGAATAACCCAAATCCTCAGCCTCACCGCTCTCGCTGCCACCGTCAGCCCAGTCACCGATAGTGCAGCCATCTAATGTCAGGCCAGTGGCGTTCACCTTAACGGTATATTTATAGCGACTGCCTGCTGCCAACACGACGTTGTTCTGCGGACGGAAGTAGAAAGTGCCGCTGCCGAGTTCCACCCTGATGAACGGCTTGCCTGCCACAACGGTCTGCGGGGCGGTCAGTGCCTCGTAGGTGTTGCCGCTTGCGTTGTAGGTCTTGATGGCGGTCGGGTTGCCGTTATCGGCAGACAGGCTTACGAGGCTCACCGTGGCACCGGCGACGCTCGTGAATCCCGTGCCGGGCTTCAGATCGATTGCCACGCGTGCCGTGCGGTGGGTAAATTCAAGTGTCGGGTCGTCAAATTTCACCGTCTGGTTTTCGGCAGAGATGAAGTCGCTGTTCTGGAAGTCAGCCAATTGGCTCTGGTCTTCAGCCACCTTCACGGCAGGCATCTGGGTGATGTCGGCATTATCGAAGGGCCACCATGCCGATACGGTAATCGGGTTGCGGCTGGTCCAGTAGTGCGGGTCGTTCTCGCGTGAGAGTGTGGCACTCTTGAAATCGGTAGAAGCCGTTACGGTGTATTCCTTTACCGCATCGTCCGTCTTGAGTGCCACGGAAGTGACGCCCTGCCAGTCGCCGTCCACGGTGGCACGGGTTGATGGGGCTGCCTGCGGCGTTGCCTCTACGGACAGTCCGGTGGCACGGATGACTACGGGGTATTCTCCTTCGGGCAGACGGTTATCGTCGGCAAGTTCGTCCTGCGTACAGGCGGCAAGGCCGAGCAGCAGGGCGATGGCTGCGGATGTATGGATGGTTGCTCGTTTCATGATGCGTGTCGTTTAGGGTTCGTTATTGTCTCTTTTGTAATACGGGCAGACCGTCGGTGCCGAGTATCCACTGGTAGTCGCCAGCGGTGAGGGCGGTGTTCATGCCGTCGACGGCTGTCTGCCATTTCACGGTCGCGCCGTCCACCTTCGTGGCATCTACCGTTCCTCCTTCAATACGGAATACTCCTTGCCCGGCATTGCCTCCCCAATAACAGGAAGTTATATCAGCGTAGTTATAACGCACTATAGCTCCATTGTTAGACTCTTTCAATGTACCGTCGAACCAGCAAGCGATGATATCGCCATAATTTGATTCGGCTATACCACAAGTTCCACCATATGATGCAGAAATTTTTCCCGTCACAGAGCAGGCAATGATTTGGCCATGATTTCGGCCCACTATTCCAGCAGTATTTCCACTACTGCCATACAGATTCACATCTATGAGTTGTAGGTTCTTTATCACTCCACGTTCACTTAAGAGTGAACCCAAAAATCCAGTATTATTCATTGCTGAAGAGTTAAATCCTGTAATGCGGTGTCCCTGCCCATTAAAGACGCCGGAGTAGAATGTAAATATGCCTGACCGTGTCCATTCCTTACCCGTCAGGTCGATGTCAGCGGCGAGGGTGCAATTTATCGATTCATCTTTTTGTGAGGCTTCGTTCCATGCCAGCAGGCCGTCGGCGTTATAGACCGTGTAGGTATTGGTGTTGCTGTCGTAGATGTAGCCCAAATCCTCGGCTGTGCCGCTCTCGCCGCCGCCGTCAGCCCATTCACCGATAGTGCAACCCTCTAACGTCAAGCCGGTGGCGTTCACCTTGACGGTGTAGATATAGCGGCTACCCGCTTCTAATACGACGTTGTTCTGCGGGCAGAAGTAGAAGGTGCCGCCGCCGAGTTCCACCCGGATGAACTGCTTGCCTGCCGCAACGGTCTGCGGGGCGGTCAGTGCCTCGTAGGTGTTGCCGCTTGCGTTGTAAGTCTTGATGGCGGTCGGGTTGCCGTTATCGGCGGACAGGCTCACGAGGCTCACCGTGGCACCGTCCACGCTTGTGAATCCCGTACCGGGCTTCAGTTCGATTGCCACGCGTGCCGTGCGGTGGGTAAATTCAAGAGTCGGGTTGTTAAATTCCACCTTCCTGTTCTCAGCGGCGATGAAGTCGCTGTTCTGAAAGTCAGCCAGTTTGCTTTGGTCTTCGGCCACCTTCACGGCAGGCATCTGTGTGATGTCGGCATTGTCGAAGGGCCACCATGCCAATACGGTAATCGGGTCGCGGCTGGTCCAGTAGTGCGGGTCGTTCTCACGTGAAAGCGTGGCACTCTTGAAATCGGTAGAAGCCGTTACGGTGTATTCCTTTACCGCATCGCCCATCTTGAGTGCCACGGAAGTGACGCCCTGCCAGTCGCCGTCCACAGAGGCACGGGTGGAAGGGGCTGCCAGCGGCGTTGCCTCTACGGACAATCCGGTGGCACGGATGACGACGGGGTATTCACCTTCGGGCAGACGGTTATCGCCAGCAAGTTCGTCCTGCGTGCAGGCGGCGAGGGCGAACAGCAGTGCGGTGGCTGCGGGGATAAATAATCTATGTCTCATAATTCTTCATTCTAATCGATTAATTATTAAAATCCTACAGGTCAGCACCCACATCTCCACCGTCTATATCGTTCCACTTTGCAATGGTGGCTTCGCTGACTTCAAGGACTTTGTTGCGTACCTTGACGGTATAGGTATAGTTGTTGCCCGCCTGCAGTGCGCCTTCGGGCACGGTGAGTGTGGCATGATATTCCTGACTTTTGTAATTCACAACCAACGGCAGGGATGCAACTGTCTGCGGGAAGAGGATGATTGATGACGTGAGATTGCCGTCTGCCAAATTCATGGCCAGTTCTCCGGTCTGTGCCCCGTTGTCTGCGGTGGCAATACCGTCGGCCGTGTTGAACGTACCGGTGAGTAACAATCCGTTCAGCGTGTAACGTTCAGGCTTGACCACGCTGAAATCCACGCCGTCGCCCGCCTCGAAGGTAAGGGTTATCTGGCTCATGCGGTGGTGGAAGGAGTTGTCTTCACCGCCTTTGGCGGTTTTGTCGGTGAAGCTTACTACCGGGTTGTTTTTGTCTCCCGTGGCTCCTGAAGCAAAGAGGAAGTCGATGGCAGGCTGGTTCTGCTGCGCCGTGGCATCGGTCGTAGCTGCGAGGATGCCTCCCGCCGCGTTGTACGGATAGTAGGCGCGGAAAGTATGGGTCTTTGTATCTTCGATATAGATGACCTTTCCTGCTGCCTCAAATTTCCCGTTTTTCAGGATGAAAGGCACGTTGCCGTACTGGGAATCGTTGCCGATGTCGGTGATGCCGATACGGTCGCCGGCAGTCCAGGTGGTTCCGCTGGCGCGGGTGGCAGGGGCGATGTCGGCGGTAAACCGGGCGGCCACGGGGTCACCGTTCAGGTTCTCGTTGTCGTTGTTGCAGGCTACCAGTGCGAGGGCGAGCATCGCAAGTGCAAAAAATCTTGTCTTCATTATATTCTGTTATTATATTAGTTAAATTCCATTTCAATAATTGCTGCACCTCAGCAAAATCAAAGCAAGCTTTACTTCTGCGTTCGGTTTGCTAATTATTTACAAATCGGCATTTACATCATCACCTTTCACTTCTTCCCAGCCGTTGATTTCGACTCCGTCCACTTCCATGCCTTCGGGAGTCTCAACCAGCGTTCCGCCGAGGGTCAGCGATTCGCCCTTTCCGGTGTTGAACCCCTTGAGGGCTTCCGTGATGTCGCTTTTCAGCGTCGTGGGGGTCGGGTTGCCGTCCGCATAGCGGATTTCACCCGTCAGCAGTTGTTCCGTGCCGGTCACACCCAGCAACCGCACCGTGGCTTTCCACTTGCCGGCATCGTCACCTTCGGTTATCTTGGTGAAGGGCAGCACGACGTTTGAAGCGGCTCCGTAGGTATCGGTAGCGAAATCGAGAGTTCTGGCTGCACCCGTCAGATGGGCAACAATCTCCGTGATGCGTCCGGCGGCATCCCCCGTCGGTTTGACGACAAGCGTCAGTTCGCGTACCTGCTGCTTCATTGCGGCGGTCAGCGGATAGTCCTTGTCTTTCTCGATGCTCACCTGTTTCGTATAGGTGAAGAACCATCCCGGGGCATTGTTCACAAAGGCATCCGTTCCTGCCCGGTTTCCCGTGGCTGCGGCAATGGTGGCGGTGGTACCATTTACCATGATTCCTTCAGCAGGGTTCCACACCGCAAGGGTGTAGCTGCCCGGAGCAAACAGATGGTTGGGGGCATGGGTGGCGGAAGTCTCCGTACCCGTATAGTCACCCATGGTAACCGTCCATGTGGTAGGTATGTCGATACCCTCACCGCGTGCCGACCAGTCGGCTGTCACCGCAATCTTCCCATAGTCGGGATGCGGCGTGTCATAAAGCGTGTCCTTCACGCAGGAAGAGAGCAGCACGGCGGCTGCCATTCCTACCATATTTATATATTGTCTTGCTTTCATACTCTATTCCTCCGTATTAGAATAACTTCCATACCAATGTCACACCGGCGTTGATGGGGCCACACCAATTTTTTGTCTCGTTGCCACAGCGCACGCGCACACCATCGATGACTTCATATTTTTCGAAATCGGCATTCAGGTAGCCCAAACCGAGGTTGAAATCAAGATCTAATGCCTTGTTTAGTCGCAGCTGATAGCCGGCGGTGATGCCGCCACCCATCAGGTCGCCCTGCTTGCCTGTTTCGGAAAGCTTGTAGTTGAACTGTCCAGCCTTGAACATCGCGCCCAGATGCCAGGCTTTCTTCTCACCCATATAGTAACGTACTTCCGGAGCCACTTCCCAGAGTGCATAGCGGCGGTCTTTGTCACTCCAGCTCCAAGAAGTCCACGAGCCGTTTACGGCAATGCCCCACGATGGACAGATGCGCCATTCAAGTCCTAAATTTGGTGTCAAGGTAGCCCAGCGCAGCAGGTTGGCATGCAGGGAGAGATGATAATCAGTTGTGATTTTGGTTTCCGACAGCGTGTCGGCAAGTGTATTTTGTTGAGCGGTTTTCTCGGCTTCTGCCTTTTCAGCGGCAAGTCGGGCTTCTTCCGCCTTGCGCTGCTCTTCGGCAAGCCGTTCCTGCTCGGCACGCTTCTCGGTTTCTAAGCGTTCGGCTTCCGCCTTGCGTCGTGCTTCTGCTTCCGCATCCGTCACGGCTGTTTCCTTTACCGGTACCGTCAGGCGCACGGTGACAAAATCACCCTCTGTCACATGATTGCGGGTAATGAAGTTTTCTTCCTTGATTTTCGCTCGTGTAATCAGTTCTGATTTCACACGGTTGGCACGAATCTTCGCTGTTGCAAGGTTCTTGACTTCACTGCTCTGCGAATTGCAATATCCGTCAACCAATAGCGGCAGTTTGCCGTCAAGAATTGTTGCTTTGTTGTTTTCGATACATTCCAACAGGCGGGCAAGTTCCGTGTCATTGCCATTCCAAGGCACGTAGAACATGTCCTTCTGCGTAACGAACCGGAAGGTGTAGGTCGTGTCTGCTTTCTGCTGCGCAATGACAGGAAAAGTTAGCGTCATCAGCCACAGAAACAGGGTAAGAAAAGTGATTTTTCTGCTCATATAAACTTGAATTCATTATCTTTGTCATCTCCAAAGGTAATAAATGCCATTCAGCGCCCAAAATATTACAAAAACTTTTTTTGCTAAAACACAGCGTTTTATAAAAATTGTCGTTTGAGCACTTTTCACATTGTCGTCTGAGCACTTATTTTGTCAAATCGGCACTTTTTGAGTTGTCGAATTAGCACTTTTGTGGCTGTCGAATTAGCACTTTTTGTAGTATGAGCACTTTTGGAAAATGGGTTTCTGAGAGCTTTTTCATCGGATTTTTACCACGCAAATCACTTCAGATTTGCTTTTTTCCACTTGGCAGGCGTACATCCTTCCTTCTCGGTAAATAATTTGATAAAGTTACTGCGGGAAAGAAAACCGGAAGACTCAGCCAGCTTCTGTATATTGATCTCCGGATGCTCCTTCAGTATGTTTTTCGCATACTCCAACCGGAGACTGGTTATCCATTCGCGGAATGTCATTTTATACGTAGTCTTGATATAAGCGGAAAGATAGGTACGGTTCGTATGAAGTATTTCGGACAGTTCTTTTATGGTAAGTCCCTGCTGGACATAGCCGTCTGTCTTTATCCAGTTGGCCACTTTCTCTATAATTTCTGTATAGGACACTGGAACTTCTTTCTCAGAAACTATTTTAGGTTCTGTTTCTGTATCTGTCAGAAGTTCTTCTTCAGACTGTATATCTTGCTCAAAAGCATTTTCCACCTGTTCATAGAACAGCAGGTAGTTCTGATAGCTGTAGAAAAGATAGCTGTAGAACGGTATTGACGACAAAATCCAGATAAAAACATATTTGTCTGGCAGAAATGTCAGCAATCCGCATCCGACACCGAAGATAACAGCCCAATAAGTGAATATGGAAAGCCATTCGATATATGTACCTATATCATCCGCCTGAGTTTCATTGAAAATCCGAATGGCTCTACGGTATGCAATTATGACTCTGCGAGCTAAAACGACTCCAAAAACGACTAACCATACAGCTAAAGCAAATAAAGAGAATTTTTGCATGATTCCGCTTGGCAACAGGAACAACACAACTCCGGAAAGAGTTGAAAATATAATCCATAAAATGATATGTGTCCACACACGCCGTTTGGTAATGTAAAAACGATCAAGCAACATTATCAATGCCGAACTGAACAGAGAATAGCACAGGAAGTATGTGGACATGTTCATCAATATGGCAGAATCCGCATTTTTGAATCGGATACCAAAGAAGAAATGTACCGAATAATTTGCCGAAAGCAGCAGCATAGCTATACCCATAATCTGTCGGGAGCGGAGATAATTCTTGAAAATTTTCTTTTCAGGAGTCTTTGCAAACAAAAAATAAAAGCCGAAGAATAACATCAACGGCAGTGCGGTATAAAGTGAAAAACTGTATATAGATGGCTCCATTGTTATGCTTATTTGATTTTGATACAAAGTTACGTCTTTTTCTTCACAAATAGACACATAATCTATGATTTAACGTTATAGATTCGGTCATATTAGATTGAAAAATTATTAGAATTAAAGCCAGTGGTGAAAAATTCAACCACTGGCTTTTTCTGTCAAGACTTCGATATTAAAGTTTTACACCTTTGGATTCCGATAAACCGGGTCTCCCTATAATTAAATGACTGCGTACAAAGTCCACGTGCGGGCTTTCCGGCTGTTGTTCCGTCTGTTTTTTCTCGTTGCCTTGCCGGTTCTCTTCTGTGTTTTCCTGAGCCGGAGCCAGCTCAAGCTGTATCTTGCGGTCCAGTGCGGCGAGTTCGGACTTCAGCTGTTTCAGCTCGTCCTCCTTCTTCCACACCTTGCCCGCTATCTCCTGCAACTGCGGAATCTCCTTTTCCAGCACTTCGTTCTTAGACTTGTACTGGTCGATGATGGTCGGAATCCTCTCCAATGCGTTCAGAAAGTTTCGTGCGGCAGCAATCGGGTCTGCCATCGCCAGATGCCCGTTGTTGTAGGTGTACTTGTAGTTACCCTCCACCACGAAGCGGTTGTCAGTGAACTCCAGACCTTCTTTGAGTGTCCTCTCGCTGACCACCTTTATCGGAAAGCCGTAAAGTTCCCCGACAGCCTTGTACAGTCCACCAGTCATGGCGTTCTTGGCGATTTCCTGCAAACGCTTACCGATGACCTTCTCATCCGTTGAATCCACGCCGTCCACCTTGACAAGATTAAGGCGGCTGCCTTCCTTATCAGTCTGCACAACGGAAAGAAAACGGTTCCAGTCTTCCGTCATGGCTTCGATGAAAGCCGTGTTGTTGCGCAGTTCTCCCGTCTTGGATTCCAGCTTGAACTCCGAATCGCGCTTGCCCTTGTTGAACGACTTGCGTTCCCCTTCGAGCGAGGCGATACGCTTCTCTAATTTCGCCTTATCCAAAAGGTCGGTATTGCCGGAGAGCAACGCCATATACTCCGAGAAGTTCATACCCGATTTTTCGTCCATTGCTCCCTCGTCGATGGTACGTGCGCCCATCGCTCCACTTTTGAGCTGCGATATGAACGTCTGCTTGCAGTGCAGCAGATTGAACTTGTAGCTGTCCAGCGACTTTTCCACCGCGTAGATGATGATATCCACGTTGTTCTCGGCAAAATGCTTGGCAATCTCGTTCCCGGCTCTAACACCCCGTCCGTCACGCTGTTGCAGGTCGGACGGTCGCCACGGTGTATCAAGGTGATGGATGGCGACGCATCTTTTCTGCGCATTCACGCCCGTTCCGAGCATACTTGTGGAGCCGAACAGCACTCGCACTGTCCCTGCGTTCATGGCATCTATCACCGCCTTACGAGCCTTATCCGTCTTACACTCCTGAATGAAGCGCACCTCACTTGCCGGTATGCCGTAATCCTCCACCAACTTGCGTTTTATCTCGCTGTACACGTTCCATCCTTCCCCCGGCTGGTATGTCCCCAAGTCGGAGAACACGAACTGCGTACCCTTGTGCGTCTCGTACTTGTGGTAATACTCTGCAATCATCTTGGCACAATGGCTTGCCTTGTTGTCGGGATGGTCCTCGTAGTTCGGGTCTATCATGCGCATATCAAGAGCCATCTTTCTCGCGTAGTCGGTGGCGATGAGCATCTTCGCCTTTTCCTCCGTTTCCGACAGGGGTAACCTGCCAAGCAGAGTGGCATCGCCGGTTTTGGCAAACTGCATCAGCTTCTGTATGAAGTCCTCCTGCTCCGGTGTGGGCGGTATGTGGTGCAGTATCTCATTCTTGTTTGGTCTGTCCACACCTACATCCTCCGCCGTGCGGTAGTCGGTAATCTCGTTGTAGAAGGCGGCAAGCTCCGGCACCTTGATGAAATAGCGAAAACGCTCCTTCTGAACGATATTGTTCGTTACGTTGAACTCAAAATCGGTCGTCTTTTTGGCGAAGATGGCAGCCCAAGCATCGAAACAGCGGATGTCCTGCCGTTCCAGTTCGTTGGGGCGCAGGTATTTGAAGAGCAGGTACAGTTCCGTCAGACTGTTGGAAATGGTCGTGCCCGAAAGGAACGTAGCCCCCAAGTCCTTGCCCGTGCGTTCCTGTATGGTACGGATGGCAAAGAGCATATTCAGGGCCTTCTGGCTTCCTTCCGAGTTTCCCAATCCCGCCACACGGTCATGACGGGTGTTGAAAGTCAAGTTCTTGAACTGGTGACTCTCGTCAATGAAGATGTGGTCGATGCCCATCTGCTTGAAGTCCACCACATCATCCGTGCGGGACTTGATGGCGTGTTCCACCTTCTCCAGCTTCGCCACAAGGTTGTGCTTGCGCTTCTCCAGCCCTTTCAGCATCGCCCGCGACACGTTCTTGCCCTGCTGTCGCAAGACTTCGAGATTTTCCTCCACCGTGTCAAGCTCCGCCTGCAGGATGCGCTGCTGCAACTCCGGCGACTGCGGTATCTTCCCGAACTGGTCGTGCGACATGATGACGCAATCATAGTCGTTGTTCTTGATGTTGTTGAAGAAACGCACACGGTTGGCGGTCGAGAAATCCTTTTCCGAAGCGTAGAGGATGCGGGCATTCGGATAGGCAGCTTGATAAGTGGCGGCAATCTCCGCGACATTGGCTTTCAGACCAATAATCATCGGCTTGTGCGCCAAGTTCAGACGCTTCATTTCATGCGCTGCAATACACATTATCAGTGTTTTACCTGTTCCGACTTCATGGTCGCATATTCCGCCGCCATTCTGTTTTATCATCCAGACGCAATCCTTCTGCGACGGATAAACGCTTTGAATACCCCGGCTTGCCAATCCTTTCAGATTGAGGTCGGGAAACGTCTGGTGCGAACCGTCATACTTCGGGCGCACGAAACAGTTGAACTTGCGGTTATACATTGTCACGAGCCGTTCCTTGAACTGCGGCGACTGCTCTTCCAACCATTCCGAGAACCCGTTGCGGATTTCGTCAATCTTGGCGTTGGCGAGCTGTATGCCCTCGCTGTCACGCACCTTGATGTCGTTGCCGTTCTCATCTTTGCCAATACTTTTCATCATGTCGGGACAGGTGTTGTGCAAAGCGTGTTTCAACAGGTGCATACCGTCATAGTTCCGGTAATAGCCCTTTACCAGAAACTCGTCCGTGATCTTCATGGTGCGGTAGCCGCACGCCACGGAAAACTCGTCCATGCTGGCGGAATAGGCGATTTTCACGTCCGTGTCGAAAAGATGGCTCATGTAGGCGGCATACACGCCCGTGGGAATCCAGCGTTCACCGAAGTTGAAGTCGAGGTCTTCAAAGGCGATACGCTGCGGCTCGGCTTCCTTCAAAGCCTCCAAAGCCTGTTTCACTTCCGGCAATCTTTCGCTTTCCAGATTATTTTCCATCCATGCCTCTATACGCTCCGCCTTCTCTATCACGTTTCCCGCGATGAAGCGGTCTTTGATTTCGTAACCGGTTACGAGCGGATTGTAGAAGATACGCCCCTTGAGGGCATTGAGAAGCTCCTCTTCCGTACTGTCTGTTATCCCCCGCATATAGTTGAGATTGACCGTACCATACTTGTTGAGCGATGCAGACAAGGCTTCTTCCGGAGAACCGACGTTGGCATGGTTCTCCACCGAGAAGGAAACGGGACGGTCGAAGATGTCCGCTTTGACGAACTTGCCGTCCTCCGCACGTTCCAGCGAAAGGATGTCGCGCCCTCCGGCGTCCATCATCACCAGTTTCACGTTCTGTTTGGCGTTGAGGTTGCCATAACGCATGACAAACTCGTCGTAACAGGTGTTCAGGTGTTCACGCCAAGGTACATTTTCCTCACGTCTGTTCGATTCATAGCGGTACAACCGCTCGTATGCGTCACGGAGCGATACATACAGCAACGCTTTCTCTTTCTGATAACCGGTTAGTCCAAGCGGCTGGAAGGTTGCACCGTAGGGAGTAATGTCCTTCAGATAACCGATGTCGCGTGCCCTGTTTGCCACCAGCGACCCTTCACGCAGGTGCATTTCCGGCGTGCGGTGATAGGGACGCGGCGTAAGGTCGAGGGCTTCTTTTTTCGGCTTTTCCGTTTCAAATTCCGGGAACAGGGAAGTGGCAACCGTTTCGGAAGTAGGCACAACTTCTGCCGGTGTTTCAGGTTGCTTTATTTCTTCCGTTTGTTCCGGCTTTTTATCCATATTGTCCGAAGAAGGCGCAAAAGCAGGGTTCAACGTGTCTTTGATACCCATCTTTTTCAGTTGTTCCTGCCTGTGCCGTTCTGCCTCAAGCCGTAGGGCCTTGCGCCGTTCCGCTGTCAGGCTCATCATTGTCTCATAGAAGCCGTTGATGGGAGGATTGGTTTCCCAATCCAGAGTGGCGTAAATGTCGTCCGGGTCGTTTGGCTTTTCGGCATTTTCCGGCTTTTCTTCCTTATTACCGTTTACCGGCTTGGCGGCTTCAACGGGTGGAGTAACTTTGACCTGCGGTTTAGGCGTGGACGGCATAGGCTTCGGCTTGCTTTCCTTTTTCGCTGCCTTTTTCTTTTTTGCCGGTTCCTCTATGGGCATACCCCAAAGGTCGAGCAGGGTAAGCTGCACGGCTGACGAATGGTTGGGTTGGCGCGGCTCAATCTCCGGCTTTTCCTCTATGGGCTGTGCCTGCGGCTTCTCCACTCCCTTGACAGGCTCAATTACAGAAACGGGGGCTATTACAGAAGGTGATACCTTTTCTGTTTTCGGAGCAGGTTGCACTTCCGCAGCCGTGCTTTCCTCCTTTGTCGGATGCAGGCTGTGTTTCTCATACAGTTTCCTGTCAAGTTGTTGCAGTTCTATTTTCAGATGCTCCCGCAAGTCTTCCGCCAGTTGTGCGATGTCCCCACGGTGCAGGAGTTTATAGGCTGGTTTCCCGTACGGGTCGGTACTTCTGATCAAATCCGTGTGTGAAAGCGAGCCGATGCTCCATACATACCCATTTACGGAAGTGCCGATAGGGGTCTGTTCGGTCTGCACGAAGAGTTTTTCGTTGTAATACAGTTCACCATTCTTTCCGCTGTTCTTTTGCAGGATAATCAGGTCGCTGCCCACCTCCGTTCCCGCGTTATCCGTAAAGAGGTTGTTCGGCAGGCGGGCTACGCCCACCAGATTGGTATGGTTCATCATATACTCGCGTATGGGCGCGTTGGTCGGGGCATCCAGTACCCCCTGCGAGGTGATGAACGCCACGATTCCGCCTTCACGCACCGCGTCAAGGCTTTTCAGGAAAAAGTAATTGTGTATCGTCCGTGCCGCCGAGTGCCTTGTAGGATCCTTGCTGCCCGAAAATTCCGGGTCGAACACCGCCACATCGCCAAACGGTATATTGGAGACAGCCAAATCAAAATGGTTCATGAACGGCTTTTCTATCTTCTCGAAGCCCTGTACCCTTACTTTCTGTCCGGGATGCAGGTGCTTCAGTATCTTGCCCGTCATCAGGTCTTTCTCAAAAGCCATGATGTCCGCGTCCGGTCTGTTCTCCAGCACGGCGTCCACGAATGCACCGACACCTGCCGACGGCTCCAGCACCCGGTCGGGACGGATGCCGTGTTCATGCAGCACGTCCGCGATGGTCCCGGTTATCTCCGGCGGGGTATAGAAGGCGGTCAGCACGGACTGCTTCATGGCATCCATATACCGTTTGTACTCCGTCTCGTCTTTTGTGTTCTCCCGCAGCAACCTGTGCAGTTCCACGGTAGGGGCAAACAGTTCGAGGTCGGACTTCGCCCAGTGGACGGCATCCGTCAGTTCCCTTGCAGGGTTGAGTATGCTCTTCAGTCCCCCGAAACCGCAATAACGCTCTAACAAGAGCCGTTCGCGTGCGGTGGGTGTGCGCTGTTCCCTGTCAAGGAGGAATGCCGTCCGTATCGCCTCGATGTTGTCCCGCAGCCTCTGTTTGCGGTTAAACGCCATACTCTTCGATATAGAGGATGACGGCTCCCGTCAGCTCCGTGTAGAGCAGGTCATATTCGGGCGACAGGGCGAAATTGTCGTCCGAGAGGTCATAGATGGAGAATACGTTTCCGACAAGCGGTAGCAGCTTCTGGGTAAAGGCTTCACATTTTTCTCCCGGTACTTCACCCGCAAATTCGTTCTCCACGACTTCGCGCAGGATGGCGTGCCTGGAGTAGCGAAGGCCCTCCGTCAGCACCTTCATCGCCAGTTCCTGCGCCCCGTCGGCAGGATAGCCTTCGAGCCTTGCCCGTTCATACGCTTCGGCGGCACGGTCGGTTCTTTCTCGGATGAAGGCTTCATCGGCTGCCTGTTCGAACTTGTTCGTGGTGAGGTAGTCCAGCAGGTACAGACCGTAATAGGAAAAGTCGGTCCGACCCTCGTTTTTCTTCTTGTTGTTCATTTCTTTGGAATTTAGTGGATTGATAATGATGATAGGGATAATCGTTGGAAAACGAGAAGAAAAAGGCACCCGGTATCCCTCCGAGTGCCACCACTAAATCCAAAGTATGAGTGTAATCCGGTATCGAAGAACAATTCATTACTCTGAACCAGTGGCAAAGTTAAACATTTATTTTCTTCTTTTCGCAGAGGTCGCTTTACTTTTCCTTTCTGGGAACACGAAAACCGTGTTATAGTCCCCGTCAAAGGCGACTACGGCATCAAAACTCTTGCCCTGCTTGCTCTTGAATCCTTTGAGCAGTTTCGTGTGTCCGTCGGTGAGCAGGTTTTTGATTTCATCATCAGAGAGGGTGCGGTTTGCTTTCAGGCGGAACACGGGCAGACCGCACTCCGCGTTGTCGCAGCGGACGACCTTGCCGTAAAACTGCATCGTCCCCGCTCCGCACTTGGGACACTTGCAGCCGGAATCCCTGCGGGTGAACAGCTTGTCGCACGACAGCAGTTCGGAGGTAATTTCCCGTGTATATGCCTCAATCTTCCTGCGGAAGTCATCGGCGGGCAGTTCCCCACGCTCGATGCGTGCCAATTCCTTTTCCCATTCGCCCGTCATGGCGACATCGGCAATACGCATCGCCTTCACGACCGAGTAGAGGGCAAGCCCTTTTTCGGTGGGGACAAGCGACTTCTTGCAGCGTTCCATATAGCCGCGCTTGAAAAGCGTTTCGATGATGGACGCACGGGTGGCGGGCGTGCCGATGCCGCAATCCTTCATAGCCTGCCGCAATGCGTCGTCCTCTATCTCCTTGCCAGCCGTTTCCATCGCGGACAGCAGAGTGGCTTCGGTATGCAGCGGCTTGGGTTTGGTCTTTCCCTCCGTGATGGAGGCGGCTTTCAGTGCCAGCGTGTCGCCTTCCTGCCAACAGGGAATGGCGGCGGTTTCCTCTTGGCTGTTGTTCTCTTCTCCATTCTCCTTGCCATAGACGGCACGCCATCCGGCCTGCCTGATGATGCTGCCTTTTGCCACGAACTCCACTCCGGCACACTCTGCCGTGACGGTGGCAGTGTCCTTGACGCATTTTTCGGAGAAAGCCTCAAGCATGCGCCCGACTATCATGTGATAGACGGTGCTGTCCTCTTTGGAGAGGAACAGCGGCTTCTCGCCCGTGACGAGCAGGGCATGGTGGTCTGTCACCTTGCCGCCGTCCAAGCTGCGGCGTGTCGGCACGGCTTTCGGCTGCAACTTGTCCTTCCATTCGGGCAGGCTGCCGATGAAGGCAAGCAGCTTGGGGATTTCCGCGAACACGTCTTCGGGAATATAGCGGCTTCCGGTTCTCGGATAGGTGATGAGCTTCTTCTCGTAGAGCTTCTGGGCGATTTCAAGCGTCTGTTCCGCCGTGAAGCCATGCTTGGCGTTGGCTTCCTTCTGGAGCGTGGTCAGGTCGTACAGGAGCGGAGTTTCCTCTATCTTCTCCTTGCGTTCCGCTTTCGTGACGGTGGCTGTGCCTGTTTCCTTTACCTTATTATATAAGACTGTGGCAGGCTCCATCTCCTTCCATTTCCCGGTGGAAGAGAATTTCACGGTATCACCATCGCCTCCGTCAGCGGCAATATGGAGTTGCCAGAAAGGTTCCACCGTGAAGCGGCGGTTTTCCCAGTAGCGTGCGCACACCATCGCCAGCGTGGGTGTCTGTACCCGTCCGACGGAATACGTGCCGTGTCCGGCGGCGATGGAGAGAGCCTGCGTGCCGTTGATGCCCACGAGCCAGTCGGATTCGCTCCGCGCTTTGGCGGCGAGGTAGAGGTTGTCATACTTGCTCCCCGCTTCGAGGTTGCGCAGTCCATCGCGGATGGCCTTGTCGGTAAGCGAGCTTATCCAGAGGCGCACGAAAGGGGTGGCGCATCCTATGTAATGGTAGAGGTATCGGAAGATAAGTTCGCCCTCGCGACCGGCATCGGTCGCCACGATGATCTGCTCACTGTCATTGAACAGGCGGGTTATGGTTTTTATTTGTGACACCACGCCGCTGTCGGGTTTGTAGCCCTTCTCAACCTTTACCTGACGGGGTATGAGCGTGAAGGAGTCGGGGATGACGGGCAAGTTGTCACGGACAAAGCCGCGTATGCCGTAACCGTCGGGCATGGCAAGCTGGACGAGGTGCCCGAATGCCCATGTCACGGCGTAGCCGCCTCCCTCGAAATATCCTTCCTCTCTCTTTGTCGCGCCCACGATGCGGGCGATTTCACGTGCCACGGATGGCTTTTCTGCAATGATTGTCTTCATGCTGATTACTTTTTTTTATGAATTGTTACTTTGGATTTAGTGGCGGACACGGGATGTTACATCTTCATGCCCTTGTTGTTTTTCTTCTGAGATTTCTCCTGCAGCTTTTGCTGTTTGTCGTCTTTCGGGGCGGTCTGTCCTTTCAGCAACGGCTCTTTCAGGTTCTTGGTCGCCTCGTTGGTCTTGCCTTCGCTGTTCACCGCCACCTGTGTACGGCTCTCGTTGGATGGGGCGACCTTCTGCGCATTGTCGGGGTTGGTGTCATAGCGGTACGGACGTCCCTTCTCCGGGTTGAACTTGATGTACATCGTGGCGTGGAAGCCTTGCTTGTCGGTCACGTTCTCCAGCTTTATCGCCTTACCCGCAGCGTAGTCGGCTTTCTGCTGGTCGGTGAAGTTCACACCGCTCCATTTGCTGATGGGGCGGATACTGCCATCAGCGTTCGTCCACGTGTTGCGGCGTTGCTCTTTCTGTGGGGCTGCGGAATTTTCCATGCCCTGAGCCTGTCCCTGCGTGGGATTGTTCTTGGCTTCCTGCGTCTGGGCGGTACGGGGCGACCTGCCGGTTCCCGGTACGAACTCCACGCCTCGCTGCTCTACATTCACTTGAAGAGTGGTGACGAACTTCCTGCCGTCGTTGCGTTCGATGAGCTTGTCGCGCACGGGCAGCCCGGCACGCAGCATATCCTGTTCCTGCTTGGTGATTTCCGTCTTTCCGATGCGCTCCGGTATGCGTACCTTGTTTGCAGGAATGTCCGTGATTTCATTCGTCTTGCGGTCTATGCTGATGAACGAGGGGATGATTTCACCCGTTTCTTTGTCCACGATGTCCACGACCCTGCCGAGGTTACCCGTTTCGCGCAGGTTCTTACGGTCTTCGTCGGAGAACTTGTGTTCCTTGTACTCGTCGAGTTTCTGCTCCTTGCGGATGAAGTGCGGCACGAGGCTGACATTGCCTTCACCGTCCTTCTTGAAGGAAAGGCGGGCATCCAGTTCAAAAGCCTCGCCGCCGAACTTGGGCGACACTTTCACCAAATCGGACTTGCCGTAGTTGAGCATCTTGTTCAGATCACCGGACTTTTCAAGGTCGTCACGTTTCACACCCCATTTCTCTTCCAGCTCCTGCCAGTTGATTTTGCTCTCGTCAATGGGTTGGTAGCCACGTCTTCCCTGCGCCTGTTGTTGCGGGCTTTCCTGATTCTGTTCCTGCTTCTTTTCCATTTCTTCCTGTTTTTGGGTTTCTTTGGGTTGTCCTTCCTGTTTTTGTTCCGGCATCCCGGCGGTCTGTTCTTCCTTTACCTGCTTTTCGTAGCCGGAAGTGTCCACCTTGTGGGGCGCAAGCAGTTCTTTGTTGGCTTCGGGGTCTTTCAGCAGGTCTTTCATCACCTCCATCAGTTTGTCGGCTTGGTCTGCCGCGAAACGGTAGAAACCGAAGCGGCTGGGTTCCTTGCACTGCCGGAAGAAGTTTTTGAAGAAGTTGTCCAGCACGTCGCCGTGGCGGTCGAATTGCAGGAAACTCTGTGCGTTCTCCGCCTTTGCGGGGGTACGCTTGGGTGAGCCGTCGGCGTTAAGCCCGGCTACCACACTGATCTCGCCCGTCTTCTCGTCGCGGACTATCAGCACGTCTTTTTCTGTTGTTTTCTTTGCCATTTGAAAAATGTTTTAATGGGTTATTTATTAAAGAAATTATGGATACGCGCCTTGTAGAAGGCTATATCTTCCTTGCGGAAATCCTTTACGTGTTCGGAGAGGAATGTCAGTACGTCCTCCTCGCTGTAATAGGTCTTTTTGCCGAGCGTCTTGTACGGCAATGCACCGATGCTGCGGTAGCGCTGCAGGGTACGCTTGCTTATCTGGAGCAGCATGCAGAGGTCTTGGTTGTCGAACATCCTGATACTTTCCATCGGGTTCGGGGCTTTGCCGGACGGTCGCAGGGAGAGCAGCAGCTCGTCCTGACGGTCGAGCCGTTCCATCAGCTTCTGCATCCAGTCCTCAAAATTGTTTCGTGTAAGCAGTTCCATATCTTATGTCCTCCTTCCTTTGGGTTTGCCGCCGCCCGTGCGCAGCGTGTGGTTGCGTTTCAGTTCCGTCAGTGTCGCTGCATCTTCTGCCACGGTGCAGTCTGCGAGCAGGCGGTCTATTTCCGACCGGCGGTAGCGGCATTTGCCGCGCAGCACGATATAGCCGATGCGCTGTTCGCTGCGCATACGTTGGAGGGTACGGGTACTCACGTTCAGCAGGTGCGCCGCCTCGCGGGTGGTGAGCAGCATGTCGGAAGACTCTCCCTTCCTTTCACCGGAAACGGCACGCACATAGACCGCTATCTCGGCTATCTGTTCCGTCAGGGCGGTGAAGGCGGAACTTTCAATCGTTATCACTTTCATATTTTGTCCTTTCTTTTGTTTCTCTGCGGCAAAATTCGGCAATAAACAAAAGGGGCTTTAACAACTCACTACGTGACTCACGTAAGATTTTCTTTGAAAGTGACTCCGTAACCCGGACAACCGGCGCAACAAGCTGCCGTATAGCGGAAAACGGCACGCATTCAAGGCGACTGCGTTACCTTTGCGGTAAATCATTAAATGTTTTGGTATATGGAAATCGTATCTATCGAGAAAAAGACCTTCGAGATGATGCTGGCGTCATTCAACGCCCTCTCGGAGAAAGTCGCCGCCCTCAGGCGCAAAAGCGACGGCGGGCGGCTGGAAAGGTGGCTCACGGGCGAGGAGGTCTGCGGGCAGTTGAGAATCAGCCCGCGCACGTTGCAGTCATTGCGTGACAGGCGGCTTATCGGCTACTCGCAGATGAACCGCAGGTTCTATTACAGGCCGGAGGAGGTCAGGCGGCTTATTCCGCTTATCGGCACGATCTATCCCGATGGAAAATGACTCTGTTTTTATTAACCACTTAATCCGATGTTATGATGAACGAGAACAACGAGGTTTTCTCAATGGAGGACGAGCCGGTTGCCACCGCGATACAGAATATGCTCAAAGGCTCCAAATGGCTCTCCGCATTTTTGGAAAGTTACCGTCCGCCACTGGACGGGGAACATTACCTGACGGACAGGGAGGTGGCGGAAATGCTCCGGGTAAGCCGCCGCACCTTGCAGGAGTATCGCAATAACAGGATGCTGCCCTTTATCCTTCTGGCAGGTAAGGTGCTTTATCCCGAATCGGGACTGCGTGAACTGTTGGAGGCGAATTACCTCAAGCCGCTGGAATAAGGCGGTTGCATGAAAAAAAAGGAAACGGACAGCACCCGATGGTGTTGTCCGTTTCTTTTTTCGTTGTCTGTATGCGTGTTCAGCAATATCCGGTTTTCCCGTTCTGTATGAACATCACGTATGCCTGCCTCTTTTCCTTTGAGAGTGCCTTCTCCACCAGCCACATGCGGAACACGTGTGTATAGTAGGTGTTCAGCCGGAAGGCTACTGGAATGATGATTTCAAGCGAGTAAACATCCGCGTACAGGCCGTTTTCAAGCTGTATGTAGCGGCATACCTCGTAGTCGTTCAGCACGTCCGACTTGCGGACGGCTTTGATGGCGGCGTTCACTGCCGGGACGGTGGCATGGAACTCTTCGGCGATTTCCCCGGCGGTCATCCATACCTCGTTACCGGTTACGCTGACCGTCTTGTCCTCTATAATGATTATGTCACGTTTCATGGCGTCTCTGTTTTAGATGGTACATCCTGCAAATTCCTCGATTTGGTTCAATCTTGCGGCAAGGTTCTCCATGTCTTGGTTGAGCTTCTCTTTGGTTATCTTCGCGTATATCTGCGTTGTCTTTATACTCTTGTGTCCCAGCATGGAACTGACTGTTTCGATGGGTACACCGTTGGAGAGGAACACCGTCGTGGCTGCCGTATGGCGGCTCTGATGCCACGTGATATGCTTGGTGATGCCGCAACGCTTGGCGACGGCACGGATCCCGGCGAGGCACGTGTTGTAGTGGGGAACAGGGAAAATCCTGCCGTTTTCGCACAGCCCGCGGTATTTGTCGATGATTTGTTTCGCAATGTCAAGCAGGCGGATGTTAGACACCACGCCCGTCTTCTGGCGGTTGATGTTTATCCACTCGTGTTCATCGAAGTAGGTGCGGATGTTCTCTTCCGTCAAATTGCGCATATCGGCGAATGACAAGCCCGTGAAGGCGCAGAACAGGTAGAGGTCGCGGTATAGTTCCTGTTTGGCGTTCTTCAGTTTACCTTCCATCAGCAGGCGGATTTCGTCTTTGGTCAGGAAACTGCGTGTCGTTTCCTCCTTCTTGATTTCATACTCCCTGAACGGGTCGCGTGTGAGCCATTCATTGTTGATGGCGATGAACACCATCGTCCGAAGTGGGCATACATACAGCCACACGGTATTGGTGCAGCAGTGTTTGTCCGTGCGCAGAAACATCTCGAAGTCGGAAATGAAAGCGGGGGTAAGCTCTTTCAACGCGATGTCCTTCACGTGGTAACGGATGTTGAGAAACTCTTGCAGGTGCTTGTAAACGGTCTTGTACTTCAAGAGTGTGCCTTTGGCTTTCATGCCTGCTTCCACCTGCTTGGCATAGTCCTCGTTGTGTTGCTGGAACACCTGCATCAGCGTGTGATAGCGGTGTTCCAGTCCGAGAAAGGCGTTCTTCACCTTCTCTGCCGTGACGAAGTTGTCACGCTCCATGATTTCCTGATAGTGCTTGTTGATGCGCACCCGCATCTTGTCAAGCATGCGGTTCGTTTCGAGTGCCGCCGTGCTTCTGCCCGTGACACGTCCCCCTTTGGTGTCCCACAACTTGGGATCGATGGTCAGTTTGCAACTGAATTGCGTCTGGCTGCCGTCCACCGTGATGCGTCCCATGACGGGAACCGTCCCGTCTTTTTTCACTACCTGACGTTTGAGGTAGTAAATAACTGAAAATGTACTCTTCATCGTCCTTATTTTTTTTTGTTCAAAATTAGTTGGTGAAGAGCCCTCCTCTGATACGCAAATCGCGGAAGAACGGCGCAATCTTTTTTTGTTACCGGATTTTTTGCGTGAGTTGTCAGTAACTCACTAATCCTTAAGGCCTTGTTTCGTTATTCGTGTCCATTTCGTCACCTATTGAGCGTGGTTACGAACAAGTAACGTAGCTCCGTCTTGATTTGGCTTCGGCGTGGATTGTAATGGCTCTCAGAATAATTGGCAGCGTTAATGAAACCCCTGTAAATCAAATCCATTACCATATTCTTCCGCATTTCACTTTTTTGTAGTAACTTTGCTGCTAAAACCTTTAGAGTATGGAAGAAGAAAAAGGCATAAAGGACAATGTAGAGGAAGTTAAGGAAAATCTGCAGGCCGGACCAAGCTTGACTGCCGGGGCAGAGCCACGGGAGGAAGGTAGCATGGTGCTGCGTACGGAGGATTTGGTGAAAAAGTACGGAAAGCGTACGGTAGTGAGCCATGTGTCCATTGATGTGAAGCAAGGGGAGATTGTCGGTTTGCTGGGGCCGAATGGCGCCGGTAAGACAACTTCGTTTTATATGACCGTAGGGCTGATTACTCCCAATGAGGGACGTATCTTCTTGAATGATTTGGATATAACGAAATATCCGGTATACAAGCGTGCGCAGACGGGTATCGGTTATTTGGCGCAGGAGGCTTCCGTGTTCCGTCAAATGAGTGTGGAAGACAATATTGCATCTGTACTGGAAATGACCGACAAGCCTTTGGAGTATCAGAAAGACAAGCTGGAGAGCCTGATTGCAGAGTTCCGCTTGCAGAAGGTAAGGAAGAACAAGGGTAACCAGTTGTCAGGTGGCGAGCGGCGCCGTACAGAAATTGCCCGTTGTCTGGCCATTGACCCCAAATTTATTATGTTGGACGAGCCTTTTGCCGGTGTAGACCCGATTGCAGTGGAGGATATTCAGCAGATTGTGTGGAAGTTGAAAGATAGGAATATCGGCATTTTGATTACTGACCACAATGTGCAGGAGACGCTGAGCATTACCGATCGTGCTTATCTGCTATTTGAAGGAAAAATTTTGTTCCAGGGTACGCCGGAAGAGTTGGCCGAGAATAAGATTGTACGTGAAAAGTATCTGAGTAATAGCTTCGTACTTCGTCGCAAGGATTTTATGAAGTAATCCCGGATACTGTCGATTGATAGAAATAAAAAAAGACCACTCATTCAGTGGCCTTTTTTTATTTCTCCTTAAATCTCTATGATTAATATTTTGGAGGTCTTGCTTCTTTCACTACCATTTGGCGGCCGAAGAATTCAGCACCGTCTAGTTCGGCAATAGCTTTAGCTGCAGCAGCGTCATCTTCCATTTCTACAAAAGCGATGCCTCTGAAACGTCCGGTGGTGCGGTCATTGATAAATTTTACAGAAGATACTGTGCCGTAATCTTCCATTGCCTTCTGCAGGTCACTCTCCTTAACGCGGTAGTTAAGGTTTCCAACATAAATGTTCATAATGAAATTGATAAAATAAATATAATGAATAAAACTCTCTTGGAAGGAAGGCTGAATAATAAATGGATTACAACGACAGAGAGTTTACAAAAGCGTTCTTGAAAACGGAAGTAAAAACCATGTAATGGAAATCGAAAAACTAATGCGCCATCATTCCGCGACAAAGAAACGCATAAAATTCGGATAAACAATGTTTTTCCTTAATTATTTTTGTAGATTGTCGTGCCTTCGGGCAACTCCCATTTCTCTTCATAGAAACTGGACGGTTCGGTTTATCATCGTCTTTTCCCTGAGTATCTTTCCCATAAACGTCCTCCGTTGTCAGTCCGATGGTTGGGCTCTTCTACCGCTCTATCCAAGAATTAAACTGAAATAAATCGGCAATGTTCTTTTGATAATTGAAAGAATAACGCTAATTTTGCACGCCCATTTGAGATATGGAACAAAGTATAAATCAAATAAATAATTGTCAGAATGAACGTTTCATTACAAAACATTGACAAAGTAAGCGCACTGCTTACTGTAAAGCTTGAGAAAGCAGATTATCAGGAAAAAGTAGACAAATCATTGAAGAACTTCCGTCAGAAGGCACAGATTCCCGGTTTCCGTAAGGGAATGGTTCCTATGAGCTTAGTTAAGAAAATGTATGGTAAGTCTGCATTGGCTGAAGAGGTGAACAAGCTGCTTTCAGAAACAGTATATAAGTATATCCAGGACAATAAGGTAAATATATTGGGCGAGCCTTTGCCCAACGAAGACAAGCAGCAGGAAATTGATTTCGATACTATGGAAGAGTTCGAATTCTTGTTTGATATTGCTTTGGCTCCGGAATTTAAAGCTGAAGTCAGTGCAAAAGATAAGGTAGATTACTATACTATTGAAGTTACAGACGAAATGGTGGATAACCAGGTCAAGGCTTACACTCAACGTAACGGCAAGTATGACAAGGTAGACGTTTACGAGGACAATGACATGCTGAAAGGTTTGCTTGCTGAACTGGATGAAGAAGGTAATACCAAAGAGGGTGGTATTCAGGTGGAAGGTGCTGTAATGATGCCTTCGTACATGAAAAATGATGAACAGAAAGCTATCTTTGCCGGTGCAAAAGTGAACGATGTGCTTGTATTCAATCCGAATACTGCTTGGGACGGAAATGCTGCCGAATTGTCTTCTTTATTGAAGATTGACAAGGAAGCTGCTCCCGAAGTAAAATCCAATTTCAGCTTCCAGGTAGAAGAAATCACACGTTTCGTTCCGGGTGACTTGACTCAGGAAATTTTCGACCAGGTATTTGGCGAAGGTAATGTGAAAACGGAAGAGGAATTCCGTGCCAAAGTGAAGGAAGTTATTGCCAACCAGTTCGTGGCAGACAGTGACTATAAGTTCTTGATTGACGCACGTAAGATGCTGACAGAGAAAGTAGGCAAGCTGGAATTCCCGGATGCATTACTGAAGCGCATTATGCGTCTGAACAATCCTGACAAGGAAGAAAGCTTTGTAGAGGACAACTATGACAAGAGCATCGAAGAGCTGACTTGGCACCTGATTAAAGAACAGCTGGTGAAAGCCAATGATATCAAGGTTGAGCAGGAAGACATCACAAACATGGCTAAGGAAGCTACCCGCGCACAGTTTGCACAATATGGTATGATGAGTGTGCCTGAAGAAATCCTGGAAAACTACTCAAAGGAAATGCTTAAGAAGAAAGAGAGCATAGAAGGCTTGGTTAATCGTGTGGTTGAATCTAAATTGGCTACAGCATTGAAGTCTCAGGTGGAACTGGAGCATAAGAACGTTTCTGCTGAAGAGTTCAATAAGATGTTTGCATAAGAGTAATGTGAGCCTACGGCTAAAATTTATAAAGAAACACAGAGTTTGACAAACTATAACTCTGTGTTTTTTTGTGTCTCTGTGTTCTTTTTTGTTTCTTTGTATCCTTATAAATTAAAAAATAGAAAGAAATGGATGATTTTAGAAAATACGCTACCAAGCATCTTGGTATGAACAGTTTGGTGCTGGACGATGTGATTAAATCACAAGCCGGCTATTTGAATCCCTATATCCTCGAGGAACGCCAGCTCAATGTAACGCAGTTGGACGTGTTTTCCCGTCTGATGATGGACCGCATCATTTTCCTCGGTACGCAGGTTGATGACTATACAGCCAATACTTTGCAGGCTCAGTTGCTTTATCTGGATTCGGTGGATCCGGGCAAGGATATTTCCATCTATATCAATTCGCCGGGCGGTTCGGTATATGCCGGTCTGGGTATTTATGATACCATGCAGTTCATCAGTAGTGATGTGGCTACCATCTGTACTGGAATGGCGGCAAGCATGGCAGCCGTATTGCTGGTTGCCGGTGCCGAAGGCAAACGCTCCGCATTGACCCACTCCCGCGTGATGATACACCAGCCGATGGGAGGTGCCCAGGGGCAGGCCTCGGATATTGAAATCACGGCACGTGAAATCCAGAAGTTGAAGAAAGAACTTTATACCATTATCGCCGACCACTCCCACACTCCCTTTGACAAGGTATGGGCAGATTCTGACCGTGACTACTGGATGACAGCCCAGGAAGCCAAAGAATATGGTATGGTAGATGAGGTTTTGATTAAAAAATAAATATGGCAGATTCAAGAAAGAATAAAAATAGATGCAGTTTTTGCGGTCGCACCGAAGATGAAGTCGGATTTCTCATAACGGGGATGAATGGCTATATCTGCGACAGTTGCGCCACCCAGGCTTATGAGATTACTCAGGAGGCTTTGGGGGCTGGCAAGAAGGCAAGTGCCACGAAGCTGAATCTGAAAGAACTTCCTAAACCCGTAGAAATAAAGAAGTTCCTCGATCAATATGTCATTGGTCAGGACGATGCCAAGCGTTTCTTGTCTGTGTCGGTGTACAACCATTACAAACGTCTGCTCCAGAAGGACGGCGGTGATGATGTGGAGATTGAAAAATCGAACATCATCATGGTAGGCAGTACCGGTACGGGAAAGACGTTATTGGCGCGTACTATCGCAAAGTTGCTGCATGTTCCTTTTACTATTGTAGATGCAACAGTTCTGACAGAGGCAGGTTATGTGGGTGAGGACATTGAAAGCATTTTGACACGTCTGCTCCAGGTGGCGGATTATAACGTGCCCGAGGCAGAGCAAGGTATCGTGTTTATTGATGAGATAGACAAAATAGCGCGCAAGGGTGATAATCCTTCCATAACCCGTGATGTGAGTGGTGAAGGCGTGCAGCAGGGATTGCTGAAACTGCTGGAAGGTTCTGTGGTGAATGTGCCTCCCCAGGGTGGGCGCAAGCATCCCGACCAGAAAATGATTCCGGTCAATACCAAGAATATTCTGTTCATTTGCGGTGGGGCTTTCGATGGCATTGAAAAGAAAATTGCCCAGCGGCTGAATACGCACGTTGTCGGGTATAGCGCTGTACGCAATACGGCAACCATTGATAAGAGCAACATGATGCAGTACATTGCTCCGCAGGATTTGAAGTCGTTCGGACTGATTCCCGAGATTATCGGCCGCCTTCCGGTGCTGACTTATCTGAATCCGTTGGACCGTGCGGCATTGCGCTCCATTCTTACGGAACCGAAGAATTCCATCATCAAGCAATACATCAAACTGTTTGAGATGGACAATGTGAAGCTGACGTTTGAAGATGCTGTATTTGAATATATCGTGGATAAAGCGGTAGAATATAAGTTGGGAGCCCGCGGCTTGCGTTCCATTGTGGAGACAATTATGATGGATGCCATGTTCGAAATTCCGTCAGAACAGAAGGACAATTTTGTTGTGACGTTGGACTACGCCAAGCGCCAGCTTGAAAAGGCAAATATAGCACGACTGCAAAGTGCTTAAGAATCAGATGGTAATACGGGGTAAAACCGACTATTTTACTTTTTATTGAAAAATATTCGATGGATTATGCTTGAAATTTAAGAAGTTGTTTATAACTTTGTTAGGGTTCTTTGTGAAAACAAGGCGGAGTACCACTATTAAAAGTTAACTCAATAAACAACAACCTAATGAATCATGGCAGGGAAGAAGATTAATTTGACAGACCAGCTGAAGAAATACTTCGGGTTCGACACATTTAAAGGAAATCAGGAAGCAATCATAGAGAATCTGTTGACAGGTAATGATACATTCGTGTTGATGCCTACCGGTGGAGGAAAGTCTTTATGCTATCAGTTGCCTTCTTTATTGATGGAAGGCACGGGTATCGTGATTTCTCCTCTGATTGCCTTGATGAAGAATCAGGTCGATGCGATGCGTAACTTCAGCGAAGAGGATGGGATAGCCCACTTCATCAATTCTTCCCTAAACAAGAGCGCGATAGACCAGGTCCGGTCCGACATACTCAGTGGTAAGACAAAGCTGTTGTATGTAGCTCCGGAATCACTGACGAAGGAAGAGAATGTGGAGTTTCTGAAAACGGTGAAGATTTCGTTCTATGCCGTGGACGAAGCCCATTGTATTTCTGAATGGGGTCATGACTTCCGTCCTGAGTATCGCCGCATCCGTCCCATTATCAATGAAATAGGAAAAGCCCCTCTGATAGCGTTGACTGCGACGGCTACACCGAAAGTGCAGCATGACATCCAGAAGAATCTGGGTATGGTGGATGCGCAGGTGTTCAAGTCATCGTTCAACCGCCCGAATCTCTATTATGAGGTACGCCCCAAGACTGCAAATGTAGACCGGGACATCATCAAGTTCATTAAGAACAATCCCGAAAAGTCAGGCATTATCTATTGCCTGAGCCGGAAGAAAGTGGAGGAACTTGCTGAAATCCTGCAGGCAAACGGAATCAATGCCCGTGCCTATCATGCCGGAATGGATTCGGCTACACGAACACAGAACCAGGATGATTTCCTGATGGAAAAGATTGATGTGATTGTAGCTACCATTGCTTTTGGTATGGGGATTGACAAACCGGATGTGCGCTATGTCATCCATTACGATATACCCAAAAGTCTGGAAGGATATTACCAGGAGACCGGACGTGCCGGAAGAGATGGAGGAGAAGGGCAGTGTATTACTTTCTATACCAATAAAGACTTGCAGAAGCTCGAGAAGTTTATGCAAGGCAAACCTGTAGCAGAGCAGGAAATTGGCAAGCAGCTTCTGCTGGAGACTGCTGCGTATGCCGAATCTTCCGTATGCCGCCGAAAAGCATTGCTTCATTACTTCGGCGAAGAATATATAGAAGAAAATTGTGGTAATTGTGACAATTGTTTAAATCCGAAAAAACAAGTGGAAGCTCAAGAATTATTGTGTACCGTGATTGAAGCTATTCTCGCGGTGAAAGAAAATTTTAAAGCGGACTATATTATAGACATAATACAAGGTAAGGAAACTTCAGAAGTGCAGGCGCATCTGCATGAAGATCTCGAAGTGTTCGGCTCTGGTATGGGCGAAGAAGACAAAACGTGGAATGCTGTGATCCGTCAGGCACTTATTGCCGGTTACCTGAGTAAGGATGTCGAAAACTATGGCTTGCTGAAAGTGACAGATGACGGTAAGAAGTTCCTTAAACATCCCAAATCATTCAAAATAGTGGAAGACAATGACTTTGAGGATGTGGAAGAGGAAGCACCTGCACGTGGAGGCGGTGCGTGTGCGGTAGACCCGGCATTGTACTCCATGTTGAAGGACTTACGAAAGAAGTTGTCCAAGAAGTTGGAAGTGCCTCCTTATGTCATTTTCCAAGACCCGTCTTTGGAAGCGATGGCGACCATATATCCGGTGACTTTGGACGAGTTGCAGAACATACCGGGTGTAGGAGCCGGAAAGGCAAAACGCTACGGCGAGGAATTCTGTAAACTCATTAAGCGGCACTGTGAGGAGAATGAGATTGAACGTCCCGAGGACTTGCGTGTGCGTACTGTGGCCAATAAGTCAAAAATGAAGGTGGCCATCATTCAGGCCATTGACCGTAAGGTGGCATTGGATGACATTGCCATGTCAAAGGGCATTGAGTTTGAAGAGCTGCTGGATGAGATAGAAGCTATCGTCTACTCCGGAACGAAATTGAATATCGACTATTTCTTGGAGGATATTATGGATGAAGACCACTTGCTGGATATCTATGATTATTTCAAGGAATCTACCACTGATAAGATTGACGATGCTCTGGATGAGTTGGGTGATGACTTTACGGAAGAAGAGGTACGTTTGGTACGCATCAAGTTTATTTCAGAGATGGCAAACTGATTGGTTTTAGTTGATAAAAAAGAAAAAAATGTTGCGTGCAAGTATACGGAATGGAATAAAAACCGTATATTTGCACGCAATAAATTTTAAACGCATAGCCCTATGTCATTTATTGCTGATAAGATTGTAATGGATGGATTAACTTATGACGACGTACTGTTAATCCCCGCTTATTCTGAAGTCTTGCCCAAAACAGTCGAACTCTCGACTAAGTTTTCACGAAACATTGAGTTAAAAATCCCGTTTGTAACTGCTGCCATGGATACGGTTACCGAAGCGAAGATGGCTATTGCCATTGCCCGCGAAGGTGGTATCGGAGTTATTCATAAGAATATGTCCATTGAGGAGCAGGCACGTCAGGTAGCTATTGTGAAGCGTGCCGAAAACGGTATGATTTATGACCCGGTGACTATCAAGAGAGGTTCTACGGTAGCTGATGCGCTGGCTTTGATGGCTGAATACAAGATTGGTGGTATTCCGGTGGTAGATGATGAAAGATATTTGGTAGGCATTGTTACCAATCGTGACCTTCGTTTTGAGAAAGATATGAATAAGCGTATCGATGAGGTAATGACTAAGGAGAACATCATTACTACCAATCCTACGACGGATATGGAGGCTGTTTCTCAAATTCTGCAAGAACATAGAATCGAGAAGTTGCCGGTAGTAGATAAAGACAACAAATTGGTAGGTCTGATTACCTATAAGGATATTACCAAGGCAAAGGATAAACCTATGGCGTGCAAGGATAGCAAAGGTCGTCTGCGCGTTGCTGCCGGAGTGGGAGTGACGAATGACACTTTGGAGCGCATGCGGGCTTTGGTGGATGCAGGGGCGGATGCCATTGTCATTGATACGGCTCACGGACATTCCAAGGGGGTTATTGAAAAATTGAAAGAAGCCAAGGCTAACTTCCCTCATATTGATATTGTTGTTGGTAATATTGCTACTGGTGAAGCTGCGAAGGCATTGGTCGAGGCTGGTGCTGATGGAGTAAAGGTGGGCATCGGTCCGGGTTCCATCTGCACTACCCGTGTAGTTGCCGGTGTGGGTGTTCCTCAGTTGTCTGCGGTTTATGATGTGGCAAAGGCACTGAAGGGCACGGGTATTCCTTTGATTGCCGATGGCGGTTTGCGTTACTCGGGCGACGTAGTGAAGGCGTTGGCTGCCGGTGGTTACAGCGTGATGATCGGTTCGCTGGTTGCCGGAACGGAAGAGTCTCCGGGCGATACGATTATTTTCAACGGTCGTAAGTTCAAGTCCTATCGGGGTATGGGGTCGCTGGAAGCTATGGAAAATGGTTCCAAGGACCGCTACTTCCAAAGCGGTACCAATGACGTGAAGAAATTGGTTCCGGAGGGCATTGCTGCCCGCGTTCCTTATAAAGGTACTTTGTATGAAGTGATTTATCAGTTGGTTGGCGGTCTGCGTGCCGGTATGGGCTATTGCGGTGCAGCCAATATAGAGAAACTGCACGATGCCAAGTTTACCCGCATTACTAATGCAGGTGTACTGGAAAGTCATCCGCACGATGTGTCTATAACCAGTGAGGCACCGAACTATAGCCGTCCTGAGTAAGATAATAACAAAATAATAGTGAATGCCCGGAGAGAGATTGCCGCTTTCCGGGCATTTTGTTTATATTTGCAGCCGTATAAAAAGAACGGATGGTGCTTATGGTTAGATTGTTTTGGGTGTTTTTCTTCCTCGGGTTCGGATTGGCTGTTTCGGCCCAGGACGATCCGGTACTGATGCGTATCAATGGAAAGGAGGTCCTCCGTTCTGAATTCGAACGTAGCTATAATAAGGGCGGTACCTCTGTCGGTGCAGGCCGGAAGGCATTGGATGCATATGTGAATAAGTTTATAGACTTCAGGCTGAAAATAGAGGCTGCCGAAGTTGTGGGATTGGATACTTCCCGTGTCTTCCAGAAGGAGCAGGATGAGTATCGCCGCTGTCTGATTAAATCATACTTGACAGATGAGGAGACGGCAGAGCAGGAGGCACGGCAGTATTATGACAAGATGAAATCCGGCCGGCGTGCGGGCCGGGTATATGTGAAGCATATTTTTAAATATCTCCCCCAGAATATTTCCGGTCATACCTTGCGTGAGATGGAGTCCAGGATGGATTCTATCTACAGGGCTCTTGCAAAGGAAGGGGGAGCTGTGCCGTCTTTCGATGCTTGCGTCGAGCAATTTTCCGATGAGAAGAAAGCGTTTTGGGTGGGTTGGCTGCAGATGCCGGTGGAGTTTGAGGATATTGTATTCGGGTTGAATGCCGGAGAGATTTCCCGTCCGTTCCTCACTCCTCAAGGCATTCATATCGTGAAAGTACTCGAACAGCAGGAAATCCTTCCTTTTGAGAGGATGAAGGACAAGATAATCCGTTGTCAAACCCGTCGTCATGGAATGGATAAAGGAACGCGGGCTTTTGTGGATAAACTGAAGAAAGAATATCACTATATGCCGGATAAAGCCGGTATCGACGAACTGCTGGCCAAAGGAAGCACTTCCCGTGTATTGTTTACACTGGATGGCAAGGCATACGGTGGAAAAGAGTTTGCCGGATTTGCCGCTGTTTATCCGGCAGGGACGCGCAGACAGTTGGAGGCTTTTACAGTAAAAACGATTCTGGACTATGAAAACTCCCGTCTGGAATTGAAGCATCCCGAATTCTGTGCGTTGGTGCAGGGGTATCGTGACAGCATGTTGCTTGCCGAAATCACTGACCGTGAAGTGGGAAAGAGGAGTGTGGTGGATGAAGCGGGATTGAAAGCATATTTTGAGGCGCACCGTTCGGACTTCCATTGGGACGAACCGCGTTATAAGGGTATTGTGCTGCATTGTACTACCAAGCGGGTGGCGAAGCAAGTACGGAAATTTCTGAAACAGATTCCGGAAGAGGAGTGGATGGATGCCATCCGTCTCACTTTCAATGCCGGCGATACTCCCAAGGTGCGGGCAGAGCAAGGATTATTTGCTCCCGGTGATAATGCATATGTGGATGAATTGGTGTTCAAAGGGAAGAATGCAACCCCGGTTTTGTCATTTCCCTTTACTGCTGTACAAGGTCGTAAGCAGAAGGGACCAGATAGTTGGCAAGAGGTGCGAGAGCCGCTCGTAACCGCTTATCGGAACTATTTGGAAACGCATTGGGTGGCAAAGTTGCGTGCTGCCGGTAAGGTTGAAATTGACCAAGAGGTTTTAAAAACCGTTAATAATCACTGATGCAACCGATTAAAACACTATCTTCGTACCTCAAAACGAAGTAAATATCAGTTGGTGATGCGAACAACCTGCTTTGGGCTTTTAATTTTCCTTCTCTGTGCGGCGTGCAGCGAGCAGCACGACCATAAAGGGTGGACACCGTTAGTGGAGTTGGACGGCAATTTCCTTTACCGGGAAGATTTGCAATCGGTACTTCCTGCCGGTTTGTCCAAAGACGACAGTCTGTTGTTTGCAGAACATTATATCCGTAATTGGGTGGAAGATATTTTGCTGTACGATAAAGCGCAGAGCAATATTCCCAATAACGGTGAGATTGATAAACTTGTGGAGAATTATCGCAAAGCATTGATAATGCATACCTATCAGCAGGCTTTAATACATCAGCGGCTATCAGAGGAGATTTCAGAACAAGACTTGACGGAGTATTACGAGAAGAACCAGGCGCTCTTCAAGGTGGAACGTCCGTTGATGAAAGGCTTGTTCATCAAAGTTCCTTTGACAGCCCCGCAGCTGGGCAATGTTCGTCGCTGGTACAAGACGGAAACCCGTGAGGCGGTGGAACATCTGGAAAAGTACAGTCTGCAGAATGCTGTGAAGTATGAGTATTTTTATGATAAATGGGTGCCGGTATCGGAAGTGCTGGATATGCTGCCCTTGAAGGTTCCTAATGTGGACGAGTATCTGGACAAGAATCGCCATGTAGAGCTGAAGGATACGGCTTTCCATTATTTCCTGAATGTGAGCGATTATCGCCCGGTGGGAGAGCAGGAACCCTATGAGTTTGCCCGTAGGCAAGTGAAGGATATGCTGCTGAACGTGAAGCAGGTGGAATTCATGAAGCAAGTGAAGGATGATTTGTACCAACGGGCGGTGAAAAGAGACAAGATTAAATATTATTTAGAATAAGACACCAAGAATGAAACAGTGTATGAACTTTAAGTTTGTAATTTTATTTGCCTTGACGCTATTAGTCGGTTCTACCGTTTATGGACAAGACAACGTAATTGACGAGGTAGTGTGGGTAGTAGGTGACGAGGCTATACTGAAGTCCGAAGTGGAAGAAGCACGCATGAGTGCATTGTATGAAGGACGCAAATTTGACCGTGACCCTTATTGCGTGATACCGGAGGAGATAGCCGTGCAGAAGCTGTATCTTCACCAGGCTGCCCTCGACAGTATCGAAGTATCCGAGAGTGAGGTTATCCAGCGTGTGGACTATATGACGAACATGTATATCGCCAACATCGGTTCGCGTGAGAAAATGGAGGAATACTTCAATAAGACTTCCAGCCAGATTCGTGAAACGCTGCGCGAGAATGCCCGTGAAGGATTGAAAGTTCAGAAGATGCAGCAGAAACTGGTGGGTGAGATTAAGATAACTCCGGCTGAGGTGCGCCGTTACTTCAAGGATTTGCCGCAGGACAGCATTCCTTATATCCCTACCCAGGTGGAGGTGCAGATTATCACTCAGCAGCCCAAGGTTCCTTTGGAGGAAATAGAAGATGTAAAGAGGCGTCTGCGTGAGTATACCGACCGTGTCAATAAGGGCGAAAGCTTTTCCATGTTGGCTCGTCTGTACTCCGAGGACCGTGGCTCGGCCATGCGTGGCGGTGAAATAGAGTTTTCGGGACGCGGTATGCTGGACCCCGCTTATGCCAATGTAGCTTTCAACTTGCAAGACCCCAGCAAGGTTTCCAAGATTGTAGAGTCTGAATATGGTTTCCATATCATTCAGTTGATAGAGAAGCGCGGTGACCGTATTAAAACACGCCACATTCTGTTGAAACCGCATATTCCGGAAGAAGCTCTGGCTGCCGGTTGTGCCCGTTTGGATTCTATTGCCGATGATATCCGCAATAACAAGTTCTCTTTTGAAGAGGCTGCCTCAGTGCTTTCGCAGGATAAGGATACGCGTAACAATCATGGTTTGTTGCCGAATCCCAATACGAACACTTCCCGTTTTGAGATGCAGGAACTTCCCCCTGAAATAGCCAAGGTGGTGGATAAGATGAAAGTGGGCGAAATCTCCGAAGCCTTCACCATGATTCCGCAAAAGACCGGAAAAGAAGAGTGTGTGATTGTGAAACTGAAGAGCCGTACGACGGGACACAAGGCTACCATTGCCGATGACTATCAGAACTTGAAAGAGATTGTGTTGGAGAAACGCCGCGACGAAGTGCTGGACAAGTGGATTCGTGAGAAGCAGAAGCACACGTATGTCCGTATCAAGGATAATTGGAAGAATAACTGTACGTTCAAGTATCCGGGCTGGATCAAAGAATAATCCGGAAGGATTTACATGGATTTGTATGCAAAAGAAGAATACAAAAAATCATTTCCTGAACAAGCATAGATACCTCCTGGTAGGCATTCTATGCTTGTTTGGCATCTGTCTGCTGAGTGCGCAGGACAAAAAGAAGAGTACTGGTGCACCGGAGAAGAGGAAAGTGGACTCGATTGAACAGAAAAAGACGGAGACGTCGGAAAAGAAGAAGACGCGCGTCGATTTGTTGTACGCAGATGAGGCGCAGGCGGACAAACAGTTGCGTCCTGATGTGCAGGTACTCATCGGTTCGGTGAGGATGAAGCATGACAGTATGTACATGTTCTGTGATAGTGCGCTGATATTCGAAAAGATAAATTCTGTGGAGGCATTCGGCAATGTGCGTATGGAGCAGGGCGACACCTTGTTTATCTATGGAGACTATCTGTATTATGACGGCATGTCGCAGCTGGCCATGCTGCGTGAGAATGTACGTATGATAAATCGTAATACGGTGCTGACAACCGACAGTTTGAACTATGACCGTCTGTACGATTTGGGTTATTACTTCGAAGGCGGTACGCTGACCGACGAGGATAATGTGCTGACTTCCGAGTGGGGAGAATATAGCCCTGCCACCAAGTTGGCTGTCTTCAATCACGACGTGAAGCTGGTCAATCCGAAGTTTGTCTTGACTTCGGATACCTTGAAGTATAGTACAGCTACCAAGATTGCTACTATTTTAGGCCCCTCCGACATTGTGAGTGATCAAAATCATATTTATTCCGAACGTGGCGTGTACAATACGACTACTGAGCAGGCAGAACTGCTCGACCGTTCCGTACTGACCAACGACGGCAAGAAATTGACCGGTGACAGCCTTTTCTACGACCGCATCTTGGGATACGGTGAGGCTTTTGACAATGTACAGATGAATGATACGGTCAACCGGAACATGTTGACTGGCGACTATTGTTTCTACAACGAACTGACCGGAAGCGCCGTTGCCACCAAACGTGCCGTAGCTATCGACTATTCGCAGGGCGACAGTCTGTTTATGCATGGTGATACTTTGCGGCTGATTACCTACCATATGAATACCGATTCCATGTACCGGGAGATGCGTGCCTATCATAAGGTGCGTGCTTATCGCACGGATGTGCAGGCCGTATGCGATTCGTTGGTGTATAATTCCAAGGACTCTTGCATGACGATGTACACCGACCCTATCTTGTGGCACGGGGAACAACAGTTGTTGGGCGAGAAAATTAAAATTTACATGAACGATAGTACCATCGACTGGGCACATATCATCAATCAGGCCCTGACGGTAGAGAAAAAGGACAGTATTCACTATAACCAAGTTTCCGGTAAGGAGATGAAAGCTTTCTTCATAGATGGAGACATGCGTCTGGTGGAGGTAAACGGCAATGTACTGGTGGTGTATTATCCGGTAGAGGAGAAGGACAGTTCGCTGATTATGATGAACTATTCGGAAGGTGGACTTTTGAAAATGTACTTGAAGGAGAGAAGAATGGAGCGCGGAGTCTTTGTTGGAAAGACTACCGGTACAGCCTATCCTTTGGACCAGATTCCACCAGATAAGAGCAGGCTGCCTTCTTTTGTTTGGTTCGACTACATCCGTCCGCTCAACAAGGAGGATATCTTCGAGTGGAGGGCTAAAAAAGCAGGTGAAGTATTGAAGAAAAGTGACCGGAAACCTGTAACTTCGCCAAGGAATATGCATATTAAACGAAATAATAAGTAGCGTCATGGGAATGTTTGCAATGCGGAAGCCTCGTGGCTTCAATCATAGCTATATCTATGTGGATGAGCGGAAAGAGAAGTTGGCGAAGATGGAAGAAAACGCCAAGCGTGACCTGGGTATGCTGCCGGAAAAGGAATTCTCGCCCGAGGATATACGGGGCAAATTCATAGAAGGAACAACTCACTTGAAGCGGCGCAAGGAGAGCGGACGTAAGCCGATGCATTTGGGCATAATCCTTGTTGTCATAGCTGTGCTGATTTATCTGTGGTATGCCATCAGTAACGGAATCATTTAATAATGATTAATCATTAATCCCTAATCATTAAACATTATCATGAGCGATATCATTCATTTGCTGCCCGATTCGGTTGCCAATCAGATTGCTGCCGGAGAGGTGATTCAGCGTCCGGCATCTGTTGTGAAGGAATTGGTGGAAAATGCAATTGATGCCGAAGCAGAGGAAATACATGTGCTGATTACCGATGCGGGCAAGACCTGCATCCAGGTGATTGATGACGGAAAGGGGATGTCCGAAACGGATGCGCGTCTTTCTTTTGAACGCCATGCAACTTCAAAGATACGCGAAGCTGCCGATTTGTTTGCCCTACGCACCATGGGCTTCCGTGGAGAAGCGTTGGCTTCCATTGCTGCGGTAGCTGAAGTGGAGTTGAAAACACGCCCAGCCAGCGAGGAACTGGGGACGCGACTGTTGATTGCCGGCTCTAAAGTCGAGGGCCAGGAAGCCGTTTCCTGCCCTAAGGGAAGCAATTTTTCCATCAAGAACCTATTCTTCAATATTCCTGCCCGGCGTAAATTCCTGAAAGCCAACTCTACGGAGTTGAGCAACATCCTTACGGAATTCGAGCGTATAGCGTTGGTGCATCCTGAGGTAGCCTTCTATCTGTATAGTAATGATACGGAATTGTTCAATCTTCCGGTAATGCCTTTGCGGCAACGCATCATGGCAGTCTTCGGAAAGAAGCTGAATCAGCAGTTGCTGTCCGTAGACGTCAATACGACGATGATAAAGATTTCCGGTTTTGTAGCCAAGCCGGAAACGTCCCGCAAGAAAGGAGCGCACCAATACTTTTTTGTGAACGGGCGCTATATGCGTCACCCCTATTTCCACAAAGCGGTGATGGATGCTTATGAACAGCTGATTCCTGCCGGTGAGCAAATCTCCTACTTTATTTATTTCGAGGTAGACCCTGCCAATATCGATGTGAACATCCATCCGACGAAGACGGAGATTAAGTTCGAGAATGAGCAGGCTATCTGGCAGATTCTGTCGGCTGCGGTCAAGGAATCCTTGGGCAAGTTTAGCGCTATACCTACTATTGATTTTGACACCGAGGATATGCCGGATATTCCTGCATTCGAGCAGGCTCGTCCGATAGAGCCTCCGAAGGTACACTATAACACGGATTTCAATCCCTTCAAGACGTCTTCCGCTTCTTCCTATGGAGGCGGTGGCAATTATTCGCGCCCCAAAGTGGAGTGGGAGGGGCTTTATTCCGGTTTGGAAAAAGCCAGCAGGATGAACGAGCCGATGGAGGAAGAGCCTTTTGTAGAGGATACGGTTACCGGTACGGCTCCAAGAGAGGAGGAGAGGGTTCCTTATTTCCAGGAAACGGTTCCTTCCGGGGTAAGCGCCTCTTTCTATGGCAATGAGGCAACGGTAGAGAAAGGAGCGCAACACTTCCAGTTCAAGGGGCGTTTTATTCTGACTTCCGTTAAATCGGGTCTGATGCTGATAGACCAGCACCGGGCGCATGTCCGGGTATTGTTCGACCGCTATATGAGTCAGATTCGACAGAAACAAGGCGTATCCCAGGGGGTATTGTTTCCGGAGATTATCCAGTTGCCGGCTTCGGAAGCTGCCGTACTGGAAAGTATATTGGAAGATTTGTCGGCAGTAGGCTTCGATTTGAGCCCGCTGGGTGGCGGCAGCTATGCCATCAACGGCATACCTTCGGGCATAGAGGGGTTGAACCCGGTAGAATTGGTCCGGAATATGGTACATACTGCTATGGAAAAAGGGAATGACGTTAAGGAAGAGGTGCAGACAATTCTTGCATCGACCTTGGCACGTGCTGCGGCCATCGTCTATGGACAAGTGCTGAGCAACGAGGAAATGTCCAATCTCGTGGACAATCTGTTTGCATGCCCATCCCCGAATTATACTCCGGACGGAAAGACGGTGCTGGCGACCATTAAAGAAGACGACATAGAAAAGCTTTTCTCCAAATAAGGAAGAGTACTTTCTTTTGCATCAAGGCAAAAAAAGTACAAATATTCAGAACCTTTTAGTTCTGTTGGCGTTAATTAGACAGTTTGAATGATAAAGAGTTTAATTAACCACTTAACTATTTTAAGGTATATGAAAAAGATTCTAATGTTACTGGCTTTAGCTGGTGTGTCTTCTGTTGCCATGGCGCAGCAAAAGACTGAAGTTGTGGAAGAATTTGGTGTTATCCAGGTTCAGGATAAATATCAGGTAATCACTAATCCGTTCTGGAGTAATTGGTTTTTCTCTATAGGCGGTGGTGCCGAAGCAACTTTTGGAGATAATGATAAGGCAGGAAGTTTTGGCAAGCGTATCAGTCCGACGCTGAATTTTGCCATCGGCAAATGGTTCACCCCGGGACTGGGAGTACGTCTGCAATATAGCGGCCTTCAGGCAAGAGGATATACGTATGATGCAGGTGCTGACTACGTGAAAGGCACTCAGATGGATGACGGCTACTACAAACAGCGTTTCGACTATATGAATCTGCACGGAGATGTGATGTTCAATCTGAATGCGCTGTTTGGAGGATACAACCAGCACCGTGTGTATGAAATCATTCCTTATGTAGGTGCTGGCTTCACTCACAACTACACAAAGCCTCACCGCGAAGCTCTGTCTGTAAACGCGGGTATCATCAATCGCTTCCGTATTTCCAATGCGATAGATATTAACCTGGAGCTGAGCGCAATGGGCGTTGAAGATAAGTTCGATGGCGAAGTTGGCGGCGATCATGGATATGATGGCGTGCTGAGTGCAACGGTAGGGTTGACATACCGTTTCCCCGCCCGTGGATTCCGTCGCCCGATGCCTCAGTTGATTTCTCAGGTAGAGCTGGCTGCCATGCAGGCACAGCTTGCAGAGATGGGAGCTGCCAACCAGCAGCTGCAGAATGCATTGGTGGCTGCACAGAACCAGCCGGTGGCCGAAGTTACGGAAACCGAAGTGATTGTTCCCGATCCGGATATAGCACCGCGTACCGTATTCTTCAATATCGGTTCTGCCGAAGTCTCTCCACGTGAAGCAATGAACTTGTCTTATCTGGCAGACCAGATGAAACAGTTCCCGAACGCCACTTACACTGTAAACGGATATGCAGACTCTGCAACCGGTACGCCGGCATTCAACAAAGAGTTGAGTTTGAAGCGTGCACAAGCCGTGGTCGATGTATTGGTAAAACAATACGGAATTCCTGCTGACCGCCTGAAGGTGGATGCCGGTGGTGGTGTCGATAAGTTCGGACAGCCGATTCTGAACCGTGTGGTATTGGTGAAATCTGCCAATTAGAAAGCTACGAGCTACAAGCTACAAGGAGTTACGAGTTATAGAAATGAGAAGGGGCATGCGTTATTATGACGCATGCCCCTCATTTTTTGTAACCAGTAACTTGTAACAGGTAGCTCCTTGTAACTCGTAACTTCTGTAACTCGTATCTCCTATCCCTTATTCTCCGCCGAATTTCTTTACTTGCTCTGCAATCAGTTCCGCATCATCAAAGTAGTTTATCTTCATAGCCTTGCGTACATCGTCCAAGGTTGCGGCAGCGGTTTCCCTGGCAGTTTCGCAACCTTTCTTCAGCATGTCGTAGATGGCGGGGATGTCTTTTTCAAACTCCTTGCGGCGGTTGCGGATAGGCTCCAGTGTCTCCTGCATAATTTCGTTGAGGAACTTCTTCACTTTCATGTCGCCCAGACCGCCACGTTGGTAGTGGGCTTTCAGTTCGTCCAGATTCGGATATTCGGGCAGATAAAGGCCGAAGTGTTCCGGACGGCAAAAGGCATCCAGGTAAGTGAATACGGTGTTGCCTTCCAATTTTCCGGGGTCTTGCACACGCAGGTGGTCGGGGTCGGTATACATGCTCTTCACCTTCTTCTGCACCTCGTCGGCAGAGTCCGAAAGATAGATACAGTTGCCGAGGCTCTTGCTCATCTTGGCTTTGCCGTCCGTTCCCGGCAGGCGCAGGCAGGCTGCATTGTCGGGCAACAGGATTTCCGGTTCCACGAGGGTTTCACCATATATATAGTTGAAACGGCGTACGATTTCACGAGCTTGTTCAATCATCGGCTCCTGGTCTTCGCCCACGGGCACGGTAGTGGCGCGGAAGGCGGTAATGTCCGCTGCCTGGCTGATGGGGTAGGTGAAGAAACCTACGGGGATGCTTGTCTCGAAATTACGCATCTGGATTTCGGTCTTTACCGTCGGGTTGCGTTGCAGGCGGCTCACGGTCACCAGGTCCATATAGTAGAAGGTCAGTTCGCAGAGTTCCGGTATCTGGGATTGGATGAAGATGGTACTCTTCGTCGGGTCCAGTCCGCAAGCCAGGTAGTCCAGTGCCACCTCGATGACGTTCTGGCGCACCTTTTCCGGATTCTCCATATTGTCCGTCAGCGCTTGTGCGTCGGCGATGAAGATGAAAATCTTGTCGTACAAGCCGGAGTTTTGCAGTTCCACTCTTCTTCTCAATGAGCCTACATAGTGTCCTATGTGCAGGCGTCCTGTGGGGCGGTCGCCCGTAAGGATGATTTTTTCTTTTGCCATATTATGTATTTTTTAGTTTCTTCATTGTATAAAAGCCATTAAGACCGGCAAAGATACCTATAATTATCGAAACCTCAAGGGATGACGCTTTCTTTCCTTTTCACGTATACCTTATGGCTTCCGATGCCGCTTGTATCGATTCCGCTGCCGGGAGTATGTGCCCATTTGCGCAGTTCCACGGTGGCGGTGGAGCGGACGAGTCCGGTCAGTTGCCGGTAGATGCTGACAGTAAGGAAGGCATGCTTGTCCAGATACTGATGCGCCAGAGCCAGACGTTGTTCGGGGGTGTATTTCTTCGACGAGCGTGCGGGTTTCCAGGAGGCACGTTCCAGTTCGCACCAATGGTTGGTTTCTCTAATCAAGGCCTTGTCTGTGCGGAAGTTCACGCCACTTACGTAGATGCTCCGCGCGTTTCGCTTCGTGGTGCTTTCTTGGGGCTGTTCGCGTTCCTTGTCGGGGTAGATGGACAGTGCGGGGGTGAATACGCCCAATCCTTCTATCTTCACCGAGCGTCCCATTCCCATTTCGTGGGCCAGGGCTTCGCCCAGCTCGCAGATAATTCCTTCGGTTACGCCTTTCGAGAATCCCGAGGTCATGGCGATGTATTCCGCCAGTTCGCGCGTGCCGGTCTGTCCGGTCATCACCATCTTGGGGTAGGTGATTGGTTCGCCCGTGCCTTGCAAGTCGGGCATTTCTTTCATTTGGTAGCGTGTGGTCATTGTTGCGTTCTCCTTTCTTTTCTTTCCTTCGTTGCAAAGTCCTTTTCCCTGCGGAGCAAAGTTCTTTTGGTGGCGGAGAAATCTTAGAATAAAGCCTTTATTCCAAGGAATAGAAATTTTATTTTTAAGAATAAAGGCTTTGTTTGTAGAAACAGAATCCTTGTTCTATTTTTGTATAGGCACAAAGGTAAGTTTCCGTGGCGAGAAAAGCAAGTTTTGGTGGGGAGAATCTTCATATTTATCCGCAAATGCCTTTACTGAGATATAGTCTTTCTTTTTTATATGGAATCGCATTTTTCGGAAAAAGATTTCGGTTGTGGGCGACGGCCGCTCTTCTATTATGGAGGATGACGTTTCTTTTATGCAAAAAAATATGCCACAATTTGCTCTTTTCGTAAATAAGTCGTTACTTTGCACAAATTTTAAAGAGACTATGCAATCGCAGGAAATGAGAAGCAAATATAACCTCCGTTCGAATGAATTTCATTTGGGAGCCGTCAGTTTCTCTTTTTTCGAGAAAGATATTTTTAGTTCTTTGGTAATGCGTTAATCCTTTATTGGGTGACGCATTTTTTTTGTGAAATAGCTACAACTCGTAGTTCGTAGCTTGTAACTCGTAACTTAATAGACAACAAGAGAATATGGAAAAGAATTTAAAGAAAGTGCTTGTCTTGGGTTCTGGTGCGCTCAAGATTGGTCAGGCCGGAGAGTTTGACTATTCCGGTTCGCAGGCGCTGAAGGCGTTGCGCGAAGAAGGTATCGGTTCTGTTTTGGTAAACCCGAACATTGCTACTATCCAGACATCGGAAGGTATCGCCGATCAAGTTTATTTCTTGCCGGTAACTCCTTATTTCGTGGAAGAAATCATCAAGAAAGAACGTCCCGACGGCATTTTGCTGGCATTCGGCGGACAGACGGCGCTGAACTGCGGTACGGAACTCTATCAGAACGGAATTCTTCAGAAATATGGCGTGCGCGTGCTGGGTACTTCCGTTGAGGCGATTATGTACACCGAAGACCGTGACCTCTTTGTGAAGAAGCTGGACGAGATTCCGATGAAGACTCCGAAGAGCCACGCTGTGGAGAGCATGGAGGACGCACTGAAGGCAGCCCGCGAGATTGGCTACCCCGTGATGGTGCGCTCGGCTTATGCTCTGGGTGGACTGGGAAGCGGTATTTGTCCGGACGAGGAAGCTTTCATTAAATTGGCCGAAAGCTCTTTCACTTTCTCCAAGCAGATTCTGGTAGAAGAGTCTCTGAAGGGTTGGAAGGAAATTGAATTCGAGGTAATCCGCGATGCCAACGACCACTGCTTCACGGTGGCAAGCATGGAAAACTTCGACCCGCTGGGCATTCATACGGGTGAGTCCATCGTAGTGGCTCCCACTTGCTCATTGACCGACGAGCAGGTGAAAATGTTGCAGGAGCTCTCCACCAAATGTATCCGCCACCTGGGCATCGTGGGCGAATGTAACATCCAGTATGCGTTCAACGCCGAGACAAACGACTATCGTGTCATCGAGGTGAACGCCCGTCTGTCCCGTTCTTCCGCATTGGCTTCCAAGGCTACCGGTTATCCGCTGGCATTCGTGGCTGCCAAGATTGCGTTGGGCTATACGCTCGACCAAATCGGCGAGATGGGAACTCCCAATTCTGCATATGCTGCTCCGCAACTTGATTACCTGATTTGCAAGATTCCGCGTTGGGACTTGACGAAGTTCGTAGGTGTCAGCCGCGAAATTGGCTCCAGCATGAAGTCGGTAGGCGAAATCATGTCTATCGGACGTTCCTTTGAAGAAATTATCCAGAAGGGCTTGCGTATGATTGGTCAGGGAATGCACGGATTCGTGGGCAATGAGGGAGTGGAGTTCGATGACTTGGATTACGAACTGTCACATCCCACCGACCTGCGCGTCTTTGCCATTGCCGAGGCTCTGGAAAAGGGATATGCCATCGACCGCATCTTTGAGCTGACCAAGATTGACCCCTGGTTCTTGGGCAAGCTGAAGAACATCGTAGACTACAAGCAGAAACTTTCCCAATATAATAAGGTGGAAGACATCCCCGCCGACGTGCTGCGCGAAGCCAAAGTGCTTGGCTTCTCCGACTTCCAGATTGCCCGCTTCGTGCTGAATCCGCAAGGCAATATGGAGAAGGAAAACCTTACCGTACGCGCCCGTCGTAAGGAGCTGGGCATCCTGCCCGCCGTGAAGCGCATCAATACGGTGGCTTCCGAACATCCGGAACTGACGAACTACCTCTACATGACGTATGCCGTTCAGGGTTATGATGTGAACTATTATAAGAATGAAAAATCAGTGGTTGTGCTTGGTTCGGGCGCTTACCGCATCGGTTCGTCTGTAGAGTTCGACTGGTGTTCGGTGAATGCCATCCAGACTGCCCGCAAGCTGGGCTACAAGTCCATCATGATTAACTATAACCCCGAAACCGTTTCTACGGACTACGACATGTGCGACCGTCTCTACTTCGACGAGCTCTCCTTCGAACGTGTGCTCGACGTTATCGACCTGGAGCAGCCGCGCGGTGTCATCGTGTCCGTGGGTGGACAGATTCCTAACAACCTGGCTATGAAGCTTCACCGCCAGTCAGTTCCCGTGTTGGGTACTTCCCCCATCTCCATCGACCGTGCCGAAAACCGTAACAAGTTCTCTGCCATGCTCGACCAGCTGGGCATCGACCAACCGGCTTGGCAGGAACTCACCAGCCTGGAAGATGTGAAAGGCTTTGTAGAGAAGGTGGGCTATCCGGTACTGGTGCGTCCGTCTTACGTGCTCTCCGGTGCTGCGATGAACGTATGCTACGATGAAGAAGAACTGGAAAACTTCTTGAAGATGGCTGCCGAAGTATCTAAGGAATATCCGGTGGTGGTATCCCAGTTCTTGCAGAACACTAAGGAGATTGAGTTCGACGCTGTTGCCCAAAACGGTGAAGTGGTGGAATACGCCATCTCCGAGCACGTAGAGTTTGCCGGTGTACACTCCGGTGACGCTACGCTGGTATTCCCGGCACAGAAGATTTACTTTGCAACGGCACGCCGCATCAAGAAAATCAGCCGCCAGATTGCGAAGGAACTCAATATTTCCGGTCCTTTCAATATTCAGTTCCTGGCACGCAACAACGAGGTGAAGGTTATCGAGTGTAACCTCCGTGCATCGCGCAGCTTCCCGTTCGTATCCAAGGTGCTGAAGCGTAACTTCATCGAGACTGCTACCCGCATCATGCTGGACGCTCCCTATACACAACCGGACAAGTCGGCATTCGACATCGACCGTATTGGTGTGAAGGCAAGCCAGTTCTCCTTCTCCCGTCTGCACAAGGCAGACCCGGTATTGGGTGTGGACATGTCGTCTACGGGCGAGGTAGGCTGTATTGGCGACGACTTCTCCGAAGCATTGCTGAATGCCATGATTGCTACCGGATTCAGAATCCCCCGTCCCGAGAAGGGCGTGATGTTCTCCTCCGGAGCCATGAAGTCCAAGGTGGATTTGCTGGATGCCAGCCGCATGCTCTTTGCCAAAGGCTATAAGATTTATGCTACGGCAGGTACAGCCGCTTTCCTCAACGCCCATGGCGTGACGACGGAAGCCGTTTACTGGCCGGATGAACGCCCGGATGCGGAAAACAACGTGATGACGATGATTGCCGACCATGCCTTCGACCTGATTGTCAACATTCCGAAGAACCATACGAAACGCGAGCTGACCAATGGCTACAAGATTCGTCGCGGTGCCATCGACCACAACATTCCGTTGATTACCAATGCCCGCCTGGCAAGTGCCTTTATCGAGGCATTCTGCGAAATGAAGCTGGAAGATATCCAGATTAAGAGCTGGCAGGAGTACAAATAAATTGTTTGCTCTATAAACGATTGCAGGAGCGGAAAGCCGAAAGGTTTTCCGCTCTTTTGGTATACTGCGTTTATTTCCGTATTTTTGTTCGGGGCTGAGTCTCTGTATGAATCAAAAGAAGAAATAATATGAATGAAGTGGAAAAAATGCGTAGCTCCCAGTTGGCGGATATGTCCGTTCCGGAGATACAGGTGAAGTTCAAGTATGCCAAGCGCTTGCTGGCAAAAATGCGTGTGATGAGTACTTACGATGAGGATTACCGGAGCTTGCTGGAGGAGCTGGTACCGGGCATTCCCGCCACGTCCGTCATCTGTCCACCGTTCCATTGCGACCATGGGGATGGTATCCGGCTGGGTGAACATGTCTTTGTCAATGCCAATTGCACTTTCCTGGACGGGGGATATATCACGATTGGTGCCCATACGTTGGTCGGTCCATGCGTACAGATATACACTCCCCATCATCCGATGGATTATATCGAGCGTCGTACGGAAAAGGAATATGCCTATCCGGTGACGATAGGAGAGGATTGCTGGATTGGCGGCGGTGCCATTTTGTGTCCAGGCGTCACCATCGGCGACCGTTGTATCATCGGTGCGGGTAGTGTGGTGACGAAAGATATTCCATCCGATAGCATAGCCGTTGGTAATCCGGCAAAGGTCATCCGGAAAAATGAGGCAAAAAAGTGAACGTACTAAATGCTTGAGAAACAGAGCGTGTCGCTAAATGACTAAAAAAATATCGAAAAATATTATGCAAAAGTTTTGGTAATGTCAAAATAAGCTGTACCTTTGCATCGCTTTTGAAACGGAAGTGTAC